>CAJJNI010000057.1 GCA_905193085.1 uncultured Lachnospiraceae bacterium
AAATACGGAGGGATAATGATGAAAGAAACTAAAGTAATAAGAATTTTACAAATCGTGTGGGCTATTTTTTGTATAATAGGTATAGCCGGTAATTTTTCGCAATTTGAATATCTTGACCTGGTAATAGCACTTGCAGTGTTAGTATTTCCAATTATTTTTCTGGAAAGGCTTAAGGAAAATTCTGAGAAATTTAATGCTCTTAATGAAGCTTCCCTGCAAAACCCGGAAAAATTTAAATCTTCTGGTGAAAATTCCATGCAAAGATTTGAAAAAAATAATGCTGCTGCTGAAACTTTTTCGCAAAACTCTGGAGAAGTACAGTCTGTAAAATGGTATAAAAGCAGTTGGGCAATAATACTTTTTCTGATTTTTGTACCGCCTTTGGGAATCTATCTTATGTTTAAAAATAAAAAGAGCTGGAATCCTATTTTAAAAGCATTTGCTACAGTAATTTCAGTTCTTATATTTATCGGAATGTTAAATACAAATGGCAATGAGACATCTGACAAACAACCCATTGATGCAAGTTCTGAATCAGTTGTTACCGCATCAATTACGCCTGCCGGTGAAACGACACCAACTGTTAAGGTAAAGGAGACCAAAACGCCGGAACCAACAGTTGAGGTAACAGAAGCGCCAACACCGGAACCAACAGTTGAAGTGACAGAAGCACCGACACCAGAACCAACAGTTGAGGTAACAAAAGCGCCAACGCCAGAACCTACGGTTGAGGTGACAGAAGCGCCAACACCGGAACCTGTAGTTGCAGAACAGTCACAGAATGAAGTTGCAGAACAATCATACAACACAAATGAACAGGCAGCTGCCGAATCAAATCAAATAATAGAACAATCATCATCGGAAGACACGGAACTTGTATGGATAAGTGACGGTGGAACAAAATATCACTGTAAAAAGACCTGTAGTGGAATGAAAAATAATGTATGACAGGTAACTGTTGATGAAGCAATTAGACAGGGACATAAAGAACCATGTAAGAAATGTTATTAAAATCAATCAGACGCAGTGGCTATGTATTAGCTGTTGCGTCTTTTTCTATATTAAAACCATGATAATTTTAATCATTAGCAAAAAAACTGTTTCAGTAATGAAACAAAATTTTCCTTTACAAACAGAAAATTCAATGTTATTATGCGTGTGTTGTGATTTAAATGTAAACATGCAGGCTCCAAAGGGAGTATTTTTTGAGAGCGAGGTTAGATGCGACTAACTGCATGGCTTGTGTGAGTTATATGTGTGTTGCGATTTTATGGAAGAATTGAATTTTTTTCAGATTCAGCTTCTTTTGTATTTTCTTGAGGCTGAACCAGGAAAACGGACTGTAACTGATGCTTCAAAGCAGCTTGGCAGGACAAAAGTTGCAGTTACAAGAGCATTAGATAAATTAGAAGAAAAGAATATAGTAGAGCGTGTTGAAGGAAGAAAGACGGTTTTAACTGCTTATGGTAATAATATTGCCAAAGATTTGGAAAACAAATTAAAAGCGGCAGAGCGGTATATGCAGTACCATGACATACCACCGGCAGTTGCCGGTCAGAATGCACTTGCAATGATTCAGGCAGGTTTTACGGAAGAATTTTTAGAGTGCATGGAAGAGCAGGAAGAGCGTATGCGCATAAAAGAATTTTTTGCAGGCAGGAAAAATTTTACCGGAAAAGAATTATGCGAACAGCTTAAATGATAAAATTTGTTTCATAAATGAAACAATTGTGAAAACACTTATATAAGTGGCTTTGAGGTGCTTATACATATGGAAAAATACAGTGTTGTTTCACTTGTGAAACAAAAATTGTGTTTACAAAAAATACTATTAATGCTAGTATTCATTATGGTATAGAAAAATAATAACTCCGTAAAGGAGTGCTTTTTTTGGATGTAAGTTAGTTAAAACTAACGAAAAAGGAGGACGAAAAATATGAAATATAAACCGCTTATGGCAGCCGCATGTATGGCTTTGGCTGTACAGACAGTTACAGTATCAGCAGCAGAAACTGATGCAAATCAGGTAATAACAAATGTTTTAGAAGACAGTCAGGCAGAGCAGCTAAACAAAGACAGCCTCGAAGATGGAAAGTACGAATTATATGCAGAAATGTTTAAGACAGATAAAGAAAGTTATTCTATGTCTAATAATGGAATTAACCATACGGTAGGACTCGAAGTTAAAGATGGAGAGTATTTCCTTACAATTCAGTTTAAAGGTCTTGCAATTTACAACAAATATGGATATCTTAGGAAACTTTCATATTATGATGAAGGATATGAATTTGGACAGTATGGTGTACCAGAGGGAACTGTTGTTTCGGCAGAAGTTATTTCAACCCAGAAAAACAGTGATGGAAGTGATGTAATAGATGCATATAATGATGCAGATAATCTTTATCCTGAACTTGTAAAAATAAAACTTGTAGATAAAGCATCGGCAGAATATGTGCCTCTTGAGGTATTTGTTCCGATAATGGAAGCTATTGCTGAAGGAAGTGGTACACAGAATGTTTTGATGAAGCTTGACTGGGAGCAGTTAAAGAAGACAGACAGTGATATTGATGTTGAAAAACCAGAAGAAAAATCTCCGGCAGTAGATGTAACAGACGAAAAGACAGGAGTTAAAGTTAAAGCTGATGAAGGTGTTTTTCCGGAAGGTGTTAAGGTTAATGTTGAAGAAGTAACACAGGGTTCTGAGTTTGAAAAAGCACAGACTGCGCTTGCAGGAAAAGGAAACAGTTATAAACTTTATGCAATAACATTTACAGATGCAGATGGCAACAAAGTTACTGCAGATTCAATGTTCAGTGTAAGTTATCCGACAACATCAGAAAATGTTTCATTATACAGAATAAGTAGTGAGACAAATGTAACAAGAATGAAAGGTGCTTTTGAAAATGGCAGTTATACTGTAACATTTAAAGGTTCTGACAGTGTTGCCCTCTGTGCACTTATTTCAGAAGAGAAGTTAGTTACAACTAACAATACAAATTCACAGGGAAATTTATCAGATAATACCGCAAATAATGTAAATAATACAAATAATGCATCAGACAATAATACAGATGTGAAAAATAATACAACAGTAAATGCTACAAATACAACTACCTCAGATGCAGTAAACTCATCAAATACAACTGCACCAAAGACAGCAGATGCAGCTCATGCAGGTTTGTATGTATCAGGTATGTTAATCTCTGCGGCAGCATTATTTAAGTTAAGAGGAAAGAAGAAAAAAGGTGACACAGTATGAGAATCTCAGAACAATTAACAAATTTAAAGTTGGCAGTATTTAAGATTATTGCGGTAATATTAGTTTTAAATTTAAGTGTGGCAGGTTTTAATGTGATTAATGTTGAAGCTGCAGCTAACGGTATATATCTTGCAACTGCAACACCGCATTATAAACACCCACAGACAGGTGCTATAGAAGATTCAGGCGGAGAGTCATCAGCAGTTCTTGGCCAGTCAATGACAGAATCTGCAACAGATACAACTGCGCTTGTTGAAGTTGACCCGCAGGGTAATACATATATAACTGTCCGTCTTAAGCTTATGGATAATATTGAAGACCCGGAATTTCAGGTTGATGGAAGTAATGTTTCTGCAACACTTATGCAGGAAGATTACACAAATAACACTGCAGATTACAGAATGAAAGTAAACAGTGAAAATTCCATAATCAGATGTAATATGTATGTAGTACCAATGGGACGCTCTGTAATATTTTTCATTACAGTTTCAGGTCTGCATGAAGGCAGCGGCGATTTTATAACAAGTGTAACAGTAGAATCAAATCAGAGCCAGAATACAGACACTAATCAGGCACAAAGTTCAGAATCACAGAGCAGCAATGCATCAGATAATTCAACACAGACTCAGACTGAAGTTCAGACACAGGATAATACAGCCTCAGATAAACAGGCAGCAGCAGCTTCTGACTCAAATGTTAATACACAGCCAACAGCAACAGTTTCGGCTGATGCAACTGCAACACCAGAAGCAACAGCAGAAGTAACAATACAATCAGCGGCAACAGAAAGTGTGGCAGCAACAACAGGAGCAGCAGCAAGTGCAACTCCAGGCAAAACTAATGAGGCCGCCGGTCTTTCAGAATTTGATAAATCAGGTAAAGAAGTTGAGAAAAAAACATCTGATAAAAAGGAGACAAAGAAGAGTGGCAGTCATGCGGTTTTCTGGGTAGTTATTGGAATAGTAGTCGTTGCTGCAGCAGGTTTTGGCGGCTGGTATTTCTTCATATTTAAAAAGAAAAATACTAAGGGGGACGCAGCATGAAATTAAAAAAGATAGTTGCTGCTGTTCTTGCCGGTGCCATGGCTTTAAGTATGGCAGGCTGCGTAGACCAGCACCCTGAGGATAATGCTGATTCAGATGTAACTACAAGTATAGAAAATGCAAAGCTTGTTGCAACATCTCCGGCAGTAGCAGAAATTTGCGACAAGCTGGAGTTAGACCTTGTCGGAGTTTGTAATACAAATGGTACATTGCCTGACAGGTATAAGGATTTGACTAAAGTTGGAATGGCTATGAATCCTGATTTGGAAATTTTAAAGTCTCTTAATCCTGATTATGTTTTATCTCCAAATTCACTGCAGTCAGATTTACAGCCTAAATATGCTTCAATCGGTGTAAATTCTCTGTTCCTTAACCTTAAGAGTGTTGAAGGAATGTATGCTTCGATATCAGATTTGGGAAAGAAATTTAACAGAGAAAAACAGGCAGATGCGCTTGTAAAAGAATTTAATGACTTTATGGACGATTACCGTGATAAAAATGCCGGAAAAGAAAGTCCTAAGGTTCTTGTGCTTATGGGACTTCCGGGCTCATATATAGTTGCTACCGATAACAGTTATGTTGGAAGTCTGGTAAAGCTTGCCGGAGGAACAAATGTATATGGTGACGGAGGCGGCGAGGAATTTCTGAATGCAAATACAGAGGATATGCAGACAAAAGACCCTGATATTATTCTTCGTGCCGCACATGCACTTCCTGATGAAGTAAAGCAGATGTTTGCAGATGAATTTGAGCAGAATGATATATGGAAACATTTCCGTGCTGTACAAAATGGTAAAGTTTATGACCTTAATTCATCATTGTTTAATATGAGTGCCAATTTTAAATATCCACAGGCTTTGGAGGAACTTGAGCCTATGCTCTATGGTGAGTGAAGAATGGAGGTTTAATTCGCTTGATTAGTTTACATAAAAAAATATTGTCATTTATAATAACTGCAGCAGGACTTTTGGTTTTATTCCTGTTTGCTGTAAATACCGGGAGTTTAAAAGTGTCTCCCGGTACACTTTTTAACGGTTTATTTGTAGCTTATAATCCTGATGTTGCAACGATTTATGATTTGCGTTTTCCGAGAATATTTATTGCCATGACAGGCGGGGCAGCAATGGCGGTATCAGGTGTTCTTTTACAGGCAGTTATGAAAAATCCGTTAGCGGACCCTGGTATAATAGGAATAAGTTCAGGCGCAAGTCTTATGGCTGTGCTTATCACAGCATTTCTGCCACAGCTTTATTTCTTTACACCTCTTTTTGCATTCCTCGGAGGAATGATTGCATTTCTGCTTGTTTACAGTCTTTCATGGAAAGGCGGTCTCTCACCTCTTAGAATAATTCTTGTCGGTGTTGCGGTACAGGCAATGTTTGGTGGTCTTATGAGTGCGTTTAACAGTGGAACAGGCAGTAATTATTCAGGGGTTGCAAGCATAGTAAACGCTAATATAACAATGAAGACATGGGATGATTTTAAAACTCTTATAATTTATACGGTAATCGGACTTGTTGCTTCATTTTTTGTTACAGGTCAGTGTAATATTCTTGCACTTGAAGATAAGACAGCCCGCTCACTTGGTATAAATGTTACTGCAAGCCGGATTATAATATCAGTTATTGCGGTGCTTCTTGCAGGAATATCAACAGCCATTATAGGTCCGATTAGTTTCCTCGGTCTTATAGTTCCTCATATTGCAAGGCTGTTAGTTGGTTCTAACCATAAAGTGCTTATCCCGTATACAATATTACTCGGTGCGTTTACACTGCTTCTTGCTGATACAGTAGGACGAACAATAGCACAGCCATATGAAATAAGTGCTTCCGTAATAATGTCAGTTATTGGCGGTCCGTTTTTTATTATTCTGTTAAGGAGGGCGAAAAATGGATACAGTTGGTAATGTTGTATATTCAATTGAAGGACTTAAATTTGCCTATGGCACACATGAAGTCATTAAAGATTTATCACTTGAAATACATGAAGGAAAAATTACAACGCTTATCGGTGCAAACGGTTGTGGAAAAAGTACATTATTCAATCTTATGACAAGAAATTTAAAACCTGATGCGGGTCATATATATGTTAATAATAAAGCATTATCAGAAATTAAATTAAAAGATTTTGCAAAACAGGCAGCAATTGTTCATCAGTATAATACAGCACCGCCTGATTTGACTGTTGAGAAGCTTGTAAATTATGGAAGAACTCCATATCATACAATGGGTCTTTCGCCTGACAGAGAAGAAGATGAGAAAAAAGTACAGTGGGCGATGGAGATAACAAATACATTAAAGCACAAAGATAAACAGGTATCGCAGTTGTCAGGAGGCCAGAAACAGCGTGTGTGGATTGCAATGGCACTGGCACAGGATACAAAAGTATTGTTTCTTGATGAGCCTACAACATACCTTGATATTAGATATCAGCTTCAGATTCTTAAACTGATACAAAAGCTTAACAGGGAATATGGCATTACGATAATAATGGTTCTTCATGACATAAACCAGTCATTGTATTACAGTGATGAGATAGTTGCGATGAAAGATGGAAAGATACTTTCACACGGAAAGTCAGAAGAAGTAATAACACCTGAATTAATAAAATCTGTCTATGATGTAGAATTAAAAATACAGTCAGTAGATGCTAAACCATTTGTAATTCCGGTGTAGTAATTAAAACATAATACATATTAAAAAGATATTATTGTTTAAACAAAGCAGCATAACGGACTTATAATATCCGTTTGATTAAAATATAGTGACAGGTAGAAATTATATGATAAAGACAAGATTAGTGGGATTATTATCCCATGCAAAAAAATATATTGTATATACAATTCTGTGGCAATGGGCAGCATTACTGTCACAGGTAGTGGCAGTTTTTTCTATTGCTGATTTGCTTGAAAGGGTAGTGTATAAGGAAGTTACCGGGCAAATCATAACAAAGACAATAGTTATTTTAATGGTTGTGGCCGTTATAAGGTTTATCTGTGAAAGAATTCAGACAAAGTCTTCTTATCTTGCCTGTGTTGATGTAAAGCGCATATTGCGTGAAAAAATCTATGAAAAAATGTTGAAACTTGGAGCTTCTTACAGAGAACAGGTTTCATCATCAGAAGTAGTGCAGGTTTCAACAGAAGGTGTAGAGCAGTTGGAAACATATTTTGGAAAATATCTTCCACAGTTATTCTACAGTCTTATTGCACCACTTACATTATTTGTGATTTTATGTAGAGTCAGTATGAAGGCAAGTGTCATTTTGCTTATATGTGTTCCGCTTATTCCAGTTTCTATAGTGATAGTACAGAAAATAGCAAAGAAATTGTTGAATAAATACTGGAGTATATATACAGGACTTGGAGATTCTTTTCTGGAAAATCTCCAGGGATTAACTACCCTTAAAATTTATCAGGCAGATAAAAAGAAAGCTGATGAAATGGACGAGGAGTCACAGCATTTTCGCAGAATAACTATGAAAGTGCTGACAATGCAGCTTAATTCTACAAGTGTAATGGATATAGTTGCATACGGTGGTGCGGCAGTCGGAATGGCTGTTGCGGTAAGTGAATTTCTTAATGGAAATATTGGTATTGCAGATACATTGTGTATTGTTTTACTTGCAAGCGAATTTTTCCTTCCGCTCAGGCTTTTAGGCTCATTTTTCCATATTGCCATGAATGGAATGGCTGCGAGCGATAAGATATTTCATATTTTAGATTTGAAAGAGCCACAAGAAGCAGAAGGTTTATTACCTGAAGGTTCATTAGATATAAGTTTAAAAAATGTTCATTTTTCTTATGATGAAGACCGGGAAATTCTTAAAGGAATTGACATTAATCTTCCTGCGGGCAGTTTTGTGTCGCTTGTAGGTAAATCAGGCTGCGGAAAGAGTACGATTGCAGGAATTTTATCAGCTAAAAACCGTGAATTTAGCGGTGATATTATGATTGGCGGAATACCGCTTGGTGATATTAACGAATATGATTTAATGAATCATGTCGTGTTAGTCAGACATAACAGTTATCTGTTTAAAGGAACTGTTGAAGATAATCTTAGAATGGCAAAGCCGCAGGCAGCTGAAGAAGAAATGAATGCAGTGTTAGAGAAGGTTAACCTGCTTGCATTTTTACAGTCCCAGAATGGCCTGAAAACAGAACTTCTTGAAAAGGCAGGCAATTTATCAGGCGGACAGTGTCAGAGACTTGTAATTGCAAGAGCATTGTTAAAAGATGCGTCAGTATATATCTTTGATGAAGCAACTTCAAATATTGATATCGAAAGTGAAGAGCTTATCATGAATGTGATACACGAAATTGCAAAGACAAAGACAGTTCTTTTAATTTCACACCGTCTTGCCAATGTAGTAAATTCGGACATCATTTATTTCCTTAAAGACGGAGAAATTATGGAAAGCGGAAAGTATACTGAATTAATCAGCAGAAACGGACAGTACAAAAAGCTGTATGACAGTCAGATGGCTTTAGAAAACTATGGGAAGGAGGCTGTTTTGTAATGGTTAAGAAAAGAAGAAGCGCGATTGCAATCATGGGAAGTCTTATTGGTCTTGTAAAACCTTTGCTTCACATTATGCTTGCAGCAATCATTTTAGGAACAGCCGGCTATCTGTGTGCAATATTTCTTACAATTCTGGCAGGTCAGGTAATTATACATGGTATAAATGCAGGCGCATCAGCAGTTGATATTCATATACAGAATGAATGGCTGTTACATACACCGGTTAAAACAATAATTGTAATTATGATTATAATTGCTGTTTTACGAGGGATTTTACATTATGTAGAGCAGTATTGTAATCATTTTATAGCATTTAAATTGTTAGCGATAATACGTCATAAAGTATTTGCAGCATTGCGTAAACTGTGTCCGGCAAAGCTTGAAGGACATGACAAAGGTAATCTTATTTCAATTATTACTACAGATATAGAATTACTTGAAGTTTTCTATGCACATACAATTTCCCCAATAGCCATTGCAGCATTAACCTCTCTTATTATGGTGATTTTTATCGGAAGGTATAATGTGCTTGCAGGGCTGCTTGCATTAGCAGCATACATAATTGTCGGTGTGGTAATACCTGTCTGTAATGGAAAAAAAGGAAACCAGAAGGGAATGGAATTTAGAACAGGATTTGGAGAGTTAAACAGTTTTGTTTTGGATTCATTAAGGGGTCTTGATGAGACTATACAGTACGGACAGGGTCAGAAAAGAAAAGACCAGATGTCACAGTATTCTGATGATTTGGCAAAAATGCAGAAATCGTTAAGTAAATTAGAAGGAGAACAGCGCTCATTTACCAATCTTGTAATATTGCTTGCATCATTTAGCATGCTTGCACTTACCCTGATTTTATACGATAAAGGCTCAATAGGAATTGAAGGCATTCTGACATGCACTATTGCAATGATGGGTTCATTTGGTCCGGTAGTTGCGCTCTCAAGCCTTTCAAACAACCTTAACCAGACACTTGCATGTGGCGAGAGGGTACTTTCACTTCTTGAAGAAAAACCGCTTGTCGAAGAAATACCAGGGGAAGCTTACAGTTCAGATGAGAGCAGGGCAATAGAAGCTGAACTTAAAAATGTTACATTTACATATAAAGAAAATGCAACTTCAAATAATACAAATGGAACTGATGAAAGTTTAACTGTAAATAATGCAAATGCAACTGCTGAAAGTTTAACCGGCAATAATGAAAATGGAATCAATGAAAATATAACTGCAAATAATGGTAAAATTAATGAAGAAATTATTTTAAATAATTATTCTTTGAAATTAAAACCGGGCAGTATTACAGGAATACATGGTGCAAGCGGTTCAGGAAAATCAACATTGTTAAAATTATTAATGCGCTTCTGGGACATTAATGAAGGAGAGGTTTTAATAAATGGCGACAATGTAAAAAAAATACCGACAAAACAGCTGCGGAATATGGAAAGCTATGTGACACAGGAAACACATTTATTCCATGATTCCATTGCAAATAATATTGCAATAGCTAAAGCTGATGCCACATATGATGAGATAGTTGAAGCTGCAAAAAAGGCTTCAATACATGATTTTATAATGTCACTTCCAAAACAGTATGATACAGAAGTCGGAGAACTTGGAGATACACTGTCAGGCGGAGAAAAACAGCGAATAGGGATTGCAAGAGCATTTTTACATTCAAATGGAAATAACCTGATGATGCTTGATGAGCCGACGTCTAACCTTGATTCATTAAACGAGGGCATAATTCTAAAATCTCTAAAGGAGTCTGCCGCAAGCAAAACTGTTGTTTTAGTATCCCACCGTGTATCTACGATGAATGTGGCTGATACAGTTTATGAAATAGAAAATGGAAGGGTATCATAGTCAAAGATATTCACAATCCGCTTCATTATCTGAAAATATTTTTATGTGCATATATAAATTTGATGTGACGATACAGGTTGATTTTGGAGTCTGAATTTAAAAATTGTGTTAGATGTTTGAAAGGATAAAAAAATGAAATTAAAGAAAATAATTTTTATAATAGTTGGGTGTGTAAGTCTTTTGCTTGGCTGCATTGGAATTGTACTTCCTATATTGCCTACAGTACCGTTCTTTCTTGTTACAGTGTATTGTTTTGCAAATTCATCTGAGCGTCTGCATGACTGGTTCACATCAACAGACATGTACAAAAAGAATCTTGAATCATTTGTACAAAAAAGAGGAATGACAATCGCTGCTAAGGTAAAAATAATAATTCCGGTAACTTTACTTATGGGATTTGGATTCATAATGATGAAATCAGTACCTGCTGCAAGAGTAATTCTTGCTATAGTATGGATTTGTCATATTATTTATTTTGTATTTGGCGTTAAGACAATAGAAGGCCAGGAAGAATAATAAAAGCAGTAAATTTATAATAAACAGAAAAAACTAAAACAATAAAAAAGAAAAATAATAAACAGCAATAGTAAAATAAAAAGATGTTGTGGTCAAAAGCCCCCAATTATGATGCCTACGGATTGTTTCGCACTATGTGCTCCCACAACTTGAGAAACACTCTTCGTGAGTTTCTCAAGTTATCGCGACAGTCGCCAAGGTCCCGTGCAAGCACGGACTTTGGCTCGTTGTTCGCGTATCCTACCAAATATTCGCATATCGTGGGATTAACATCCCATTTTTATGCTCATATCGGGGCGGGTCACAAAGTCTTTTACCCACCTATGAGCAGGCTCATGTGGGTTTAGACCTTTTGACCCTGGCATCATAAAAGATGAGCAGTTTGTCGTGTCACCTCAACAGGCTGTTTATTTTTTTTATTCACACAAAAGACATATAGAAGCAGTATAATTAATATATAAATGTAAAAAGATGTCTTACAGATTGTAAAACCATTTTTAAGCAGTAATATCATGGGTTTAGCTTGGTGATTAAGGTATCTTAATATTACATATAAAATCAGGGAGGGATTAATTGAATACAGAAATGAAAAACACAATTGTATCTACCGACGCCATTGCTCAGTATGATGGTTGTGCAAAACAGCTTCTCGGACATAAAATTATAATTGCGCATATTCTTACAAAGACGGTTGAGGAATTTAAGGGCATGAATCCAAAAGATGTGGTTAGGTTCATAGAAGGACAGCCTTATATTTCAAAAGTACCGATAGAATCCGGCCTTACAAACAAGGCATGCAGCGTTAATGGGGTGAAAATAGTCGGTTTTAATACAGAAAACTCTGATGTAAATGAGGGCGTTATAAGATTCGACATTGTAGTATATGTAAATATGAAAAACGGTCTCACACAAATAATTTTAAATGTAGAAGCACAAAAAGATGAACCAGATGAATATAATGTTTTAAATCGTGCAATATTTTATGTAAGTCGTCTCATATCGTCACAGAAGGAGAGGGACTTTAGTGGAATACATTATAATGACATAAAACAGGTTTACTCAATATGGGTATGTATGAATATGAAAGAAAATACGCTTAACCATATACATTTAACTGATGACAGAATTCTGGGGGACTATGAGTGGGGTGGAAATATAGATGCTTTTAATATAATCATGATTGGTTTATCAAAGAAGCTGCCTGAACATAATGAAAAATATGAATTACATCGCCTGCTTGGGGCATTATTATCAAAAGAATTGACAATCGGGAAGAAGTTAGACATAATAAAAACAGAATATGGGATACCTGTTGAAAATAAGTTTATAGAGGAGTTGAATATTATGTGTAATCTTGGAGAGGGACTTGTAGAAGAGGTAACGAAGGAAGTAACAGAATCAGTAACAGAATCAGTAACAAGTGAAATTAATACTAATGTCATTCTTAAAATGAACATGAGAGGTTACTCGATAGAGCAAATAGCTGACATTGTATCTCTGAGTAAAGAAGAAATTGAAGAGATAATTAAGAAAAATATCTGATTACTAGTATAACGATTTTAAATTAACTACACCATATCACTTGTCTATTTTCCCGAT
>CAJJNI010000058.1 GCA_905193085.1 uncultured Lachnospiraceae bacterium
TCGTAGCCCCCCCTATAACCATGTGATGCCTGCGAAGTGTTCCGTGCTGCGCACTCTCACACTTATGCCGGATATTCGCATATCGTTGGATTAACTAAACAGCATAAAACGCTTTTCATCACTGCTTAATGCAATCTGTATATCACATTTTGAAATATCGAAATTACTGTCTATTTCAAATGCGTCTATACAACAATAAAACGATGCAAAATTTACATTCTGCTTTGTATTAACATACACACCCAATGTCGGCTCATATAAGTTATGAACGCCTGCCACAAATTCATTTTCTTTATATTTTAAATATATATATGTTTTATGAGCAGGTTTTGGCTTATCACCGCATACAAATGCATAACCTCTTATATGAATATATCCTTCTCTTAAAAATACCGAATATATTTTTCCTGACATTTGTTTATCAGCTTTAACAAACTGATTTTTTTCTGCACACTTTATGCCGGCAGGCAGGTTTACATAATTCCCACAATTAATTGAACCATCAAGTCTGTTCTGATTAAGGAACGGACTGTAATACGGGTCTCTCATTACAAGACTTTTATGCATATCATAGAGCTTTTCTCTCTCTTCAAGATGCCTTCTGAATTTATTTATATCAATTGCATCTTCTCCTCTTGTAATTGACTCATGATGGTATAAGACAACATCTTTTCTTACTATATTGTGAAAACCTGCTTCGTAAAGCTTCATACATAATTCTACATCATTAAAAGTGACTGCCAGAGTTTCACTGAATCCGCATACTTTAACAAATTTTTCTTTTGATACCATAAGACATGCCCCGGTAACTGCAAGATAATTACAGTCAACATCTGCGTGATGCGTCTTTATCTGGCTTTCATCTTCCCTTGAATGGATATGTGCTGCACCGCTCTCATAATTTATAATACCTGTATGTTGTATTATTTTTGTATCAGGAAAATAAAGTTTCGCCCCAACAGCACCTGTATGCGGCTGCATTGCCTGTCCGGTAAGCACCCCAAGCCAGTCAGTATGCATGTTCTCATCATATGGCTGGGCAATAACTTCTATATCATCATTTAAAAACAGAAGATAATCGCCTGAAGCATTAGAAGCCCCGATATTACACATTTTTGAAAAATTAAAGTCCATCTTCTCATAAATATATTTTATTTCGAAAGATTTATAATTTTCAAATATTTTTTTGTATGCTTCTTGATTTTCCTCACTGCTGCCATTATCAACAACAACTACCTCAAACGGTGTAAACTTTGTAAATTTTTCCACACTGTCAAGACATTCTTTAACCAGCTTCTTATTATCCTTTGATGGAATAATGATACTGACCTTTGGCAGTTTTTTTGGAACATACAAAATATGTGATGTCTTTAATGAAGGGCTTTTTACAAACTTCACTGCCTGATTAGTGTTACTTTTTTCAAGAAGCTTCTGTATAAATTTCTCTGACTTTGTAATTTCTGCATCTGATACTTCATTGCAGCTTTCACAGTCTGCAAGTACCTTCTGAATATGATAAATTCCGTTTTTACAGTCTGCGAGTACCTTCTGGATATGATATATTTTGCTCTCATCTACATATATAGTACATGCGGTAAGCAGTATTTCATATGGCAAAGCATATTCTGTCAAATCCAATTCATAATCATCAGCTATCTTAATCAAAACATCTTTTGCAATAATGAAATTATCTCTTATATAATTACAGTTACGCAGGTAATCCGGCGAATAATCCGGCAAAAAATGTGGTTTTCCTTCTATTGTATAATCATAATACAATAAATCAGGCTTTACATCTGTTTTTTTCAGGCTGTAAACTGCATTGTTAACCGCAGTTTCAAAATCTGCCTTAAATATCTTGCCATTAACAGCAAAAGCAACATAATCACAATCTAATCCACTTATTATTTCAGAAAGTTTTCCAGAGTTATTTCCATTATCACGCAATATGTCATCATAATTTATTATACTTAATTTTATATTATCATTTCCATATCTAATATTTTCCAGTTTATCATACAGCCTTAAATATTCATTATATTTATGCTCATCACTTTTCTTCTCAGCCAAATTTGATTGCACAAGATATCTGAATGTATATAAGCCCTCTCCAAACAGGACATTAAATATTCTTTTTAGATTCATTTTCTACCTCTTATCTACTTTTTGCCACAAAATGCGACATTTTTATACTAACTGCATCATATCTGATTCACAAATTTCATCATAACGATAATTCGGAACTTTGTCAACTTTGTTACGAAACAATGTCAATTTAATTTGATATTATTCTTTTTCTTTATTCTGTCCGGAAAAAAAACGGCATTAAATACGACTTAATTCTGTCAATATGTAAATTTTCCTTGCAATATATTGATATATAAGGTAAAATAGGGGTTGTGTTATAGATAGCATTATTATTTAAAATGTTATGTAACTTACAAAATTGGATAAGATAAAGAATAATTATAAATGCTATATATTAGCATTATTTTTATGTAACACTGTGGCTTTGCGAATGGCGCGGCCTGAACTGTTACATTTCATGTATACTAATTATTCTATCTTTTTTATTTCCATACTTTTAGGAGGATTTTATGGACAAGATTGCAGTTTTAATTCCTTGCTATAATGAAAGCAAGACAATCGAAAAAGTTGTTACAGATTACAAAAAAGCATTGCCTGAGGCAGTAATTTATGTATACGATAACAATTCTTCAGATGGAACAGATGAAATCGCAAGAAAAGCCGGCGCTGTAGTTCGTTACGAATACATGCAGGGTAAGGGAAATGTTATAAGAAGAATGTTTCGTGAAATTGATGCTGAATGCTATATCATGGTTGACGGAGATGATACATATCCGGCTGAATTTGCACCGCAGATGGTTGAATGTGTATTAGAAAGAAAAGTTGATATGGTTGTAGGTGACAGACTTTCTTCAACTTATTTTACTGAAAACAAGAGACCTTTCCATAATTTTGGTAACAGCCTTGTAAGAGCTTCTATTAACCGTTTATTCAGAAGCAATATCAAAGACATCATGACAGGATACAGAGCTTTCTCATATAACTTTGTTAAAACATTCCCTGTTCTTTCAAAGGGATTCGAGATAGAGACAGAAATGAGTATTCATGCAGTTGACAAGAACATGTTTGTTGAAAATGTTATTATTGAATACCGCGACCGTCCAGAAGGAAGCGAATCAAAATTAAGCACTTACTCTGATGGATTCAAGGTTCTTAAGACAATTGCACGACTTTACAAAAACTACAAACCATTTGGTTTCTTTGGAATAATTTCAGCAATACTTGCAATTATTGCACTTGCATTCTTCATTCCTGTATTTGTTTCATTCATTGATACAGGTCTTGTTGAAAAGGTTCCTACACTTATTGTATGCGGCTTCGTATTTATGGCTTCTATCTCATCATTCTTCACAGGTCTTATGCTTACAACTATGACACAGAAGAATCGTCAGGATTATGAGTTCAGAATGCAGTTAGTTGATATGGAACACAAAAAGCTTTTAAAAGATAACGAGGTGGAATAATGAAACTTAAGAAGACTGAAAATAAAATATCCGTATTTTTTTACTTTTACATTGCGGCTTTTATCTGTCTTCTGATTTCATTTTTTGGTTCTGCTTTTCTCAGTTTAAATTGTGATTATAAAAATGTCTGGCTGTATTTGACAGGAGATAAAAAATCAGTCAGTTATACACTTGATGACATGACAGTAACAAATTATTCTGTTGATGGTTCATCTATTACAAGCACGACCGACGATGGACAACTAAGTTTCACTGTCGGTCGTTGTATTTTTGATTTGGAAATCAATCTTGGAAAAAAAGCTGACAGTGACAAATTAATTACAGTTTATTATGCAGATGAAAATGGATTTTCAGAAGATAAAGCATATAATTTCACATTACATCAAAATGAAGATACCGCAAAAATAATTCTTAATCAATATGCTGACGCATTAAGAATTGATATCGGCTGTGCTTCCGGTGAAACATATACACTTGATAACATTGCAATTAACAATCAGACACTTCTTACACAGACAGATTTCTGGATTAAAATGTTATGCTTATTCCTTGTAATGATGTTTATATCACTTCATTTTATAGTTGATTTAAAGGAACTTTATTCATTCCTTTACAAATGGCGTTTTGTAATTGGTGCCGGACTTGTTGTATTTGGAGTAGTATTTAATTTAAATGGCTCTTCAATTGCAAGATGGGCCGATTTTGTATCAACACCTGATACACACACGCTGTTTGGCTCTGCAAGACCTATACGGAGTGATGAATATGGTGTTCTTACATCATTCAGCATTTCTCAGGGATATGGAAGTAACAGCTACAGCTGGTTCAGCAATATTATCCGCGGTGATTACACAGATACATTTATTATATACGGACAGCCTGTTAAAAATATTTTATCAATTCTTTTCAGACCATTTCTTACCGGATATCTTATATTTGGCGCAAGCCGTGGACTTGCATTTTTCTGGTGGGGAAGATTTGTCGGTGTTTGGCTTGTAACATTTGAATTATCTATGTTAATTACCGACAGGAAAAAGAATTTGAGTTTTCTTGGCGCTACACTTTGTGCGCTCTCACCTGTACTTCAATGGTGGTTTGCAATCAACGGTTTAGCTGAAATGATGATTTTTGGCGGACTTGCAGTTTTAATGCTTCACCACTTCATGACAGATGAAGTATTCTGGCACAGAATTATTTATCTGCTTGTACTTTACTGCTGTGCAGGAGGTTATATAATGACTTTCTACCCGGCATGGATGATACCTATGGCATATGCTTATCTTGCCCTTGTTATCTGGGTATTTATAACAGATTTCAAAAAATGCCATTTAAAATGGTATGATATTGTTTCAATAATTGCTGTACTTGCCCTTTTTGGTGGAAGTATGTTTTATATCTTCTCAATGTCAGGAGATACAGTAAATCTCGTATTAAATACTGCATATCCCGGTAAACGAACTGAACTTGGCGGCGGATATATGTCAGGATTTTTCAAAAGCTTCGGTAATTTATTATTTACTTCACAGACTGAAGGCATTCCTGGAAATG
Organism: uncultured Lachnospiraceae bacterium; assembly: GCA_905193085.1. Taxonomy (GTDB): domain Bacteria; phylum Bacillota; class Clostridia; order Lachnospirales; family Lachnospiraceae; genus CAJJNI01. Next base: position 5,100 of record CAJJNI010000058.1, read on the forward strand.
TATGCGAATCAGCAGTATTTTTCGATTTCTTCCCTTTCGGAATTATCGGTGCACTGTTCGTTATGATTCGTTATAAAAAGAAAGACTGGCTTTTAATCTTACTCATGATACTTGAAACAGTTCTTGGAATTTATATTGTATTTGGACTGCCTGAGATTTTGGCTAAAATTACTCTGCTTAGCATGTCAATGAGTAAACGCGCAATTATCGGTGCAGGATATATAAATATTCTGTTGCTGTTACGCTCAATGAGCCTGTACAGAAAAGAACCATCAAACAAGATTACATTTCTTATCTGTACTGCCTACACACTGGTTATTTCAATAATAAACAAGATAATATATGGAGATTATTTATCCCATCTGTTCTTAATAATAATTGTATTAGTCAGTTTCATTGCCGCTTATACAGTTTTAAAGAGCAAATCAAAACCAACACATATAGTTATTTTTACAACTGTTCTGCTTCTGTGTACAACAGCTAATGTAAACCCTATTCAGCGTGGAACAGCCGATGTAACTAAGACAGAGCTTGCCACAACTATTCAGGATATTGTAAACAATGACAGTGAAGGAAAATGGATTGTAGACTCAATAACATACCCTATGACAAACTACACAATCATGCAGGGTGCTCCTACAATAAATTCTACAAATGTATATCCTGATTTGGACAGGTGGTCAAAATTTGACAAAGATGGTAAATATGAAACTATATATAACAGATATGCACACATAGCAATCAATATGGTTTCCTCACAGACTGACACATCAGAAAATAAATTTGAGTTATATGCACCTGATGCATTCAGAGTATATTTAAATGCTGACGAATTATATGGTCTAGATGTTCGGTATGTATTTACAGACAGAAGTCTTGAAGGACTCTCAACTGATAATACTTCCGTATCACTCATAACTTCTAAACAGGGTTATAACATTTATAAACTAGCAGCACAGTAAATTTTAAAATTGATGCAGCCACCTTAATGCGAAAGTCACTAAAGCGGTTGCATCATTATTTTTTACATAAAAAGCCCCTCAACTGCCGGTTTGAAATTATCAATCTGGAAATTGAGGGGTAATAATTTACTTTTTATCCTGGTTATTCAATTATATTTAAACTGTTTCTTACTCTTTATGTCTGAAGTAATCAGATTTTAAAATATTGTCATTAGCATTTATCTGATTCATGACTTTGTCATTCATCTTCCTGACATCTTCATCACTCATTTCTCCGCTTACTATATTCCCATTATAATAATAAGCATCCTTTGTAAGCCATGAACCATCTGCAAAATATGCCATTCCTTCATAATTACTGTCAAATATATCATGTCCAAGATACACTGATGTATCGCCTAAATCAAACAGATTTACAATGGTAGGAAGTATATCTATTGAACTTGCTACTTTATCTACCTGCTGGCTTATTCCCATTTCTTCCATATCAGGTGACCATATTACGCATGGAACTTTATATAATAACTGTGTATATCTTTCTACACCTGATAATTCATAAAGTGTATCAACATCTGATATACCGTATGGATAATGGTCTCCCACAGCAATAATAACTGTATCCTGCAACAGACTCTGATTTCTCAAATCAGCAATGAGTCCCGCAAGCATATCATCTGTAACACGACATTTAGCAAGGTAATTATTTATTTCCTCTGATGAAGTCATTGACGCATATTCAGGGTGATTCTGCAATGCATACTGTACAACTGAATCTGAACTGTCATAACTTAAATGAGCACTGTAAGTAATGACATAATCAAAGAATTTATCATCTTGTATAAGTGTAGAAAATAAATCATGATTAGTTGCTATTATATCGTCCTGCATGTAATCATCATCTACATAATCCTGATAACATACATACTCTTTATAGCCAAATGCTTTATTAGTATATTCACGGTTATAGAAAGACGGAGTATTAAAATGATACTGTCTTGCAGCATATCCCTGATTAGTAAACAAATTTGCCATACTGTATGGAAAATAATTATCAGAAAATGAGTAAACCAATGTACCATCAAGTGGTGCATATAAACCTACATTTGTAACCATTTCTGAATTTAATGTTGCTGCCGAGCCATAAATCGAAGCATACATATTATCAAAATATATACCTTTCTGAGACATCTGATAAAGTGTCGGCATAACTGAATCATTTAAAGCAATGTCATCTATACTTTCCATAAGGCAGAAAATAACATTCTTGCCTTTTAAAATTCCTGTCAAATCATTAGTTGTCTCTGTCTCTTCTTTAGCCTCATAATATTCATCAACATCTTTTATCTGTTCTTTTTGTTTTATTCCGTTACCAAATATAGAAAGCTGTAAATCTCTTAATTCATATTGATAGAATCCACACAGTTTAAATGCCCCCACACGGTTAGTCATAGTTGCATAAATATAGTTTTCATTATCAAATGAATTCCATTCCCCGTAATCTCCACCATAAAGTGTATGATTATAAAGAAGTATTGAAGCAATAACTGAACCAACTACAAGATACCACTCTTTCTGCATCTTAAGTGTTTCACGAATAAGCAGAATACCGATAATTCCAACAATAATCATTATAATCATTGTCTGGATAAACTGTTTATTTAAAAGCTTAACAACATAATCCGTATAGTCGCTTCCTTCTTTTGCAAGCGCCATATCTTTAAAACTGAACAGTTTATTAAACACCTGATAATAAATCCTCTGAACTGCATATAATGCAAGGAAAGTAAAATAAACAATGCCATATATAAGCCTCTTTATCCATTTTTTTGGTATAAGTGACATTATAACAACTACTACACCTATAAATGCAAATGTAAATAAATTAGGCTCATAGCTTGCAAAAGTCATTTCTGTCTCTGCTGATGTCTCATAACGCATCATCAAATCTAATACATAAAATGAGCCGATTGTATATACACAGCCTAGGACAGTTGAAACATTTCTTCTTGTAAAATGTCTGTATACCTCTCTCTTAAGCCCATAAGCATGAAATACAATGCACACATTTATTATAATATTAAGCCCTTCACCATCCTGATCTGGCAGATACAATGCACTAAACAGATATATACTTATTACAATAAGATAAAAAAGCGCACAGTACATTACCTGCTTAGGTTCATCAATCATTTTAAAAAATGATTTTCCCTTAAATATCATAATAGCAGCTGCTGCTGTAATTAAAGTTATAAGACCATACCATTTAAATACCATGCAACGTTTTATTTTTACTTTATTTAACTGAAATCTGCCTTCGCCTGGATAATATGTTCTTATTTCAAGACTCTCATTATCTACTTTATGTTCAAGATTGAACACCAGTTCTGCATGATTTTTATCACTGTACATATCCTGAACATCTATATAATTAATTGTACCGTCAGCAGCATGATAAACAACATCAAATCTCGTATCTTTATCAGCCTCATAATCTATTGATACCTTCCAGTTTCCCGATGCAATATCAACATACGGACCATATGAAAATACGCCTTCACTACCCGAATCGAGATAACCTAAAGTATCGCTTTGCTGTGCATATTTAAACTGCCACAGTTCATATTTAGTTTCTGAAATTGATACTGCAGCAACTATACTTAATATAATAACATATGCAACAATCAGAGTAATCCATGATATCTGTCTGGCGCCGAGCTTATTTAGCATGTCATCTATCCATTTTCTCATATAAACGCTCCTCTCAAAAATTAATCGAGTGTAAATGGAGCTATTGTAACAGGGAAATTCTTGTTATAGTAAGGATCTCCTTCTTCAAGAATTCCAGTCCATCTATCCTGAAACTTCTTAACTTCTCCCTGAAAACGAGCCTGTTTTTCAGGAGTATCCTCATACCCTCTGGATTTTGATTCATAATGATACCAAAGTGAAAATGCATCATAAACAACAAGATAATTCTTTTCTCTTACTTTAAGACAATAGTCAACATCATTAAGTGCAACAACAAATTCCTCAGTAAGACCGCCAACTTCATCAAACACACTTCTCTTAGTCATAAGACATGCTGCTGTAACGGCACTGTAATTACAGTTAATTCTTGCGCGAACCATATATCCGTAATCATCTCTTCCAATGCCTGAGAATACATGTCCTGCAAATCCACCAAAGCCTATAACGATACCTGCATGCTGAACAGTATCATCATCAAAAAGAAGTTTTGCTCCAACAACACCAACTTCATCTCTCATGCATATACCAAGCATGTCTGAAAGTGAATTTTCTCCGATAAGCTCTGTATCATTATTGAGAAGTAAAATATAATCACCATTTGAATTCTCAACACCAAAATTGTTAATTGCTGAATAGTTAAATTCTCTGTCCCAGTAAACAACTTTGACACAATCAAATTCTTTCTGGATTTTTTCATAATATTCAAATGTTTTATCGTCTGTGCTGTTATTTTCTACAACTACAAATTCAAAGTTTCTGTATGCACTCTTATCTATGATTGAGCGTATACACAAATCCAAATCATCTGTATGGTCTTTATTTGGAATTACAATTGAAATAAGAGGATTGCCCGGTGTGTCATAAATAACATGATACATTCCCCATAATCCTACATGTTCAACTCTTCCTTTGATTCCCATTCTCTCAAGATGTCCTTCTATAGCACGTTTTCCGGCATCATAGCAGTACATCTTGCTTTCCGGATTTTCTGCGGTAGAACCGGCACACATTCTCCAGTGATAAAGAATCTTCGGAACATGCTCAATATCTCTTGACTTTTCAATACAGCGGAACATTAAATCATAATCCTGTGAACCGTCAAATTCAGAGCGGAAACCGCCTATCTCATCTACAATACTCTTTCTTACACAGAAGAAATGTGTAATATAGTTGTGGGACCTGAATAAATCCATGCTGAAATCAGGCTTAAAATTCGGGTCACAGTTGACTAATGTATCTCCGACAACCTTATCTTCATCAGTATACACAATATCAACAGTGTCTTTCTGAAGCCTTTTAACTACTTCAAATAAAGCATCTGGCTCCATCAAATCATCATGGTCTAAAAGTCCGATAAAATCACCATCTGCAATAGCAAGAGCACCATTTGTATTACCAGAAATACCTTCATTCTTTTCAAGAACCTTGTATACTACTCTTGAATCATTCTTATGGTATTCTTCCAAAACCGCCTCTAACTCTTTGTTACCCTGACTTCCTTCTCCGATACAAAGCTGCCAGTTCTGATAAGACTGATTTACAACAGAATCTATCATCTGATGAAGGAAATCTATCGGTGTATTATAAGTCGGAACAAGAATACTGATTTTAGGCTCATAATCAAACTTATAATCTTTTTGTCTTGCAAGTTCTTCCAAAGTTACTTTATGACGGTTAAACCAGTCCTGATAATGCATTGAATCAGATTCTTCTGCCATTGCATTTAACATTTTCTGCTTTATATCTTTAAAACCATGTTTTAAAACATACTTTGTAAGTCTTTTTACATTTGTAGAATTAAAATTCTTTAACATCTGCTGATGAACAAGCTTTTTCTGTGCTTTCTTATTTCTGATGATAAATTCCTTAATATCTACTTCTTCTTTCACTGCGTTGTTTCTGGTAGTTATTACTAACACATCATCTTCTGCTTCTGAAAAATATTTTATTTCAAATCCGCATAATTCCTGATTTTTTGGTGCAATACCACAGTTTACTAAATCAGGACGAAGTTTTTTAGTGTATTCTGATTTAATAGTTTTTCCACTGTTATCTCTGACTGAAAATACTACTTCATCTTTAGTATCCTTTAAGACAGCCCAGCCTGTAACATAGTATACTGTTTTTCCATCTTCTGCACGTTTCTCTACATTATCTACATTATAATTAAATAACTGGCTTTCAAATAATTCTTTGATTCCGGCTTTATCAAGCAAAAGAAGTGATACTTCGTTATTTCCATCTTTAACAAAAAACTCAAACTGAGAAGTATTTGTGTTAAATGGATTCGGAATTAAAATATCAAATCCTACTTCTGCCTTTACATTATCCCCGGCCAGTTCTTTAGCAACATCATCTCTCTTTACCATCTTATAGTCAAGAGCAATTAATTTTCCATCAACTTTCAGTCCATATGAAATCTGTCCATAATTTTCAGGTGCGTACCAACCTACAATATGAAGGTTAAGTCCATTATCTTCTTCGGCTAACTGTATATTATCAATATGAAATAATGTCTTCATTTCTATCCTTCCATTCCTTTTATCTATTTCGATTTGAATGCGTCCCTGGCAGAGCGCAAAGGCTTAGTTACTTTCCAGCTTAAACTTTCGTGAATTAATGCAATCTGTTCTTTTAATTCATCAATATCACCTTTAAGCTCTTCAATTTCACGCTGGCATATTTCTTTTTCTCCACGCTCCATAAGAGTCTTAGCCTGTTCTTCTCCAAGAACATTTTTCAGGTTATCTATCTGTCTGTCCAAATCAGCAATAGCTTCGTCTTTTTGATTCAAACAATTGTCTTTTTCATTAAGTATGTTAAAGAAATGCTTTACAAGATTTTTACTTGTATTATCAATCATCTTAATTTTGTAGCTTAATATTACAACACCTGATTTATTTTCAGGAACATCAAGCCAGAACCACGGGTCATTTTCATAGAAAATGAATTTATTATCTTCGATTCTGTAAGCATTATAACTTGCAGCATCCAAAAGCTCTTCTTCTTTTCCATCATTCCAGATGGCACTAAACTTCTCAGTCACAACTTCACAGCCACAATATGCAGGGTCAATCCTTAACATATTAAGCCCTTCCTCTACAGGAATCTTCAAAGTATAAATATCATTTTCGCATTCTATAGAATATTTTTCTTTCTGAACAAGTTCAAACCCGCTTCCAAAATTCTTATACACTTCTATCTGGGTAGGACTATACCCCGGCGCACCCTCAACAAGCATTCCTATAATGCTGTGTGCAGCCTGTCCCATCGTATTATACAGAGTTCTTACTGCCACCATATTTCCCTCTATATATTTCTGGAACTTCTTCTCCATCTCAATAAATAAAGGTATATCCTTTTTGCTTTCTCCTAAAAGACTGAATATCCCTTTATCTACAAGTACTTCCCTGAATTTATAAGTATATACATAATAATGAAGTGCTCTGTACAAAACAAAATCGACTGGCACAGGAAAATCAAAGCACCACTCGTAATCTATAAGACTCCAGTTATCATCACTTATAAGTATATTAGCAAAAATCATATCAATATCACTTACATTAAATGATTTATATTTGTCACAAAATTCAGGTTTTCCAAATACTTTTTCAAAATCATCTGAACTTGTAAATTCCTTATCTGCAGCACTTCTGCAAATTTCAAAATATTCTTCAAGAGCTGCCTTAAGCTTGTCATATTCTTCATTCTGCAGATACATATCAAGCTTTTTTTCTAAAGAAACACCCTTAACAAATTCAAAATCAACACCCTGGCTTTCATCATTCCAGCTGCACTCACATGGAGTTATAACTGTATTTTTAAAAGTTTCCTTTAATTCGTCTCTCCAGCGGATCATTTTCTTCACATGAGGCAGAGCCTTATTATCTGCCGGAGATTTTCTTACAACCCTGTGGTTATCATCATATTTTATTATATCCGTTTTTACTGCAAATTCAGGTGT
>CAJJNI010000059.1 GCA_905193085.1 uncultured Lachnospiraceae bacterium
CTTCCTATATATTTTGGAGTGTTAAAGACAGGGGCAATTGCTGTTCCGTTTAATTTCAGATATTCATCTGATGAAATTTTATACTGTGCGCAGCTGGCAGAGGTAGATTTGATTGTATTCGGTCCGGAATTTATCGGAAGAATTGAATCTGTTGCTGATGAGTTGAGCAAAGGAAGACTGTTGATTTATGTAGGTGACGGCTGTCCGTCATTTGCTGAAAGTTACAGAGAGCTGGTTGCAGACTGCTCAAGCCAGTCACCTTGTATTGTGCTTGCAGATGATGATTATGCTGCAATATATTTTTCATCAGGAACTACAGGTTTTCCAAAGGCTATTTTACATAAACATCAAAGTCTTATGCAGGCTGCACAGATGGAGCAGATGCATCATAAGACCGACAGAAATGACACATTTCTTTGTATTCCACCGCTTTATCACACAGGTGCAAAGATGCACTGGATGGGAAGTCTGGTTGCCGGAAGCAAGGCAGTGTTATTAAAGGGAACAAAGCCTGAACAGATATTAAGTGCAGTGTCTATGGAAGGCTGTACACTCGTATGGCTGCTTGTACCGTGGGCTCAGGATATTCTCGATGCGCTTGACCGTGGGGATTTGAAATTAGAAGATTATGAGCTTTCACAGTGGAGATTAATGCATATTGGTGCCCAGCCGGTACCACCATCACTTATTAAACGCTGGAAAGAATATTTCCCACATCATCAGTACGATACTAACTACGGACTTTCAGAGTCAACAGGTCCTGGCTGTGTTCATCTTGGAATAGAAAATATACAAAAAGTTGGAGCTATAGGTATCCCGGGATACAGATGGAAGTGCAAGATAGTTGCAGAAGATGGAATGGAAGTAGCACAAGGTGAAGTCGGAGAATTATGTGTAAAAGGACCGGGTGTCATGGAATGCTATTACAATGACGAAAAGGCAACAGCAGAAGTTTTAAAAGATGGCTGGTTATATACAGGCGATATGGCAATGCAGGACGATGACGGTTTTTATTTCCTTGTAGACCGTAAGAAAGATGTTATCGTAAGCGGTGGCGAGAATATTTATCCTGTCCAGATAGAAGACTTTATAAGAGCATATCCTAAAGTAAAAGATGTTGCGGTTATAGGTATGCCTGACAAGAGACTTGGAGAGAAGACTGCAGCAATCATTGAGGTTAAAGATGACATGGAATGCAGCCGTGAAGAAATAGACAGTTTTTGCGAAGGAATGCCTCGTTATAAGAGACCAAAAGAAGTTATTTTTGCTGAAATTCCAAGAAATGCGACGGGTAAAATTGAAAAGACAACACTTAGAAAACAGTATGGTGTTGAGAATCTTGTTGCAAAAGAAAATATGGCATAAATAAGGTTTAGCGTAAACAATAGGAGATGTTGACATGACTGAAAAAAAATCAGATGCAATTAAATTATATAACAGTGTTTTGAAGTTACAGACTGTAGAAGAATGTGAAAAGTTTTTTGAAGATTTATGCACAACGAAAGAATTAGGTGCTATGATTCAGCGTCACGAAGTGGCATCTCTTCTGTTGGATAAAAAGATTTATACAGAAATTATGGAGAAGACTAACGCAAGTACAGCAACGATAAGCAGGGTGAAGAGAATGCTCGATCAGGGAACAGGCTGCCTTGCAGATGTAATCACCAGAGAGTAGGAGGCATATATGAAACAGTTAATGTTAGGCAATAAAGCTATTGCCAGAGGATTGTATGAGGCAGGGTGTGAAGTTGTATCAAGTTATCCTGGAACACCGAGTACAGAAATAACTGAAGAAACAGCGAAATATAATGAAATTTATTGTGAATGGGCCCCAAATGAAAAAGTAGCACTTGAGACAGCGCATGGTGCATCACTCGGCGGTAAGAGAAGTGCATGTGCAATGAAGCATGTAGGTTTAAATGTCGCTGCTGACCCATTATTTACAATATCATATCAGGGGGTTAATGCAGGTCTTGTAGTATTTGTCGCCGATGACCCGGGAATGCATTCATCACAGAATGAGCAGGATTCAAGACATTATGCTATCGCAGCAAAAGTTCCGATGCTTGAGCCGGCAGATTCACAGGAAGCAAAAGAATTTACAAAGCTTGCATTTGAAATGTCAGAGAAATATAATACTCCGATGTTTGTAAAAATGTGTACAAGAATTGCACATTCACAGAGTATTGTTGAGACATGTGAGAGAAAAGAATTTAAACAGCTTCCATATGAAAAAGATCCTGCAAGAGTAATGATGACAGTCAATTCAAGAAATGCACACATAAGAGTTGAACAGAGAACAAAAGATTTGACAGAATGGGCAGAGACTGCATCAATCAACAGAGTTGAGATGGCAGATACATCAATAGGTATAATAACTTCATCAACATCATATCAGTATGCGAAAGAAGTTTTTGGTGATAAAGCAAGCATTTTGAAATTAGGAATGATTTATCCTCTTCCTGAAAAACTTATAAAAGATTTTGCAGAAAAAGTTGACAGGGTTATTGTTTTGGAAGAACTTGACCCAATCATCGAAAATCATTGTAAACAGCTTGGAATTAAAGTTTCAGGTAAAGATACATTCCCGATTGTAGGTGAATTTTCACAGAGTCTTGTAAGAGAATGTATGGGCATGGAAGTTCCAAAAGGAGAAGCCCTGGAAGATACAATTCCTAACAGACCTCCTGTTATGTGTGCCGGCTGTCCTCATCGTGGAGTATTTTATACATTAAAGAAAAATAACTGCATGGTATATGGTGATATAGGCTGCTATACACTTGGCGCAGTTGCACCGCTTAACGCAATGGATTTAAATGTATGTATGGGTGCTTCATGTTCAGGTCTTCATGGCTTTAACAAGGCAATGGGTGAAGCAGGTGAGACAAACAGTGTCGGTGTAATCGGAGATTCTACATTTGCACATTCAGGAATAACAGGACTTACAAATATAGCATATAACCAGAGTAATTCTACAATATTCGTATTAGATAACTCAATTACAGGAATGACAGGACATCAGCAGAATCCAACTACAGGTTATAATCTCCGCGGTGAACCTGCAGGAAGAATCGATTTGGAAGCTCTTTGTCATGCACTTGGAATTGAAAGAGTAAGAGTTGTTGACCCATATAATTTAGAGCAGGTAGATACTGTTTTAAAAGAGGAGCTTGCAGCTAAAGAACCATCAGTAATTATCAGCCGCCGCCCTTGTGTAATGATTAAGGGTACAAAGCATAAACCACCGTTGAAAGTAAATACAGATAATTGTAAAGGCTGTAAGGCATGTATGAAAATAGGCTGTCCTGCAATATCTGTTCGTAACAAAAAAGCGGTTATCGATAATACACTTTGTATTGGTTGTGGTGTATGTACACAGATGTGTAAATTCGATGCGCTTAAGGCACAGTAGGAGGTAATTTTGATGGAAACAAAAAATATTATGATTGTCGGTGTTGGCGGACAGGGAACACTGCTTGCAAGTAAATTATTAGGTTATGTACTTATGGAGAATGGTTATGATGTAAAAGTTTCAGAAGTGCATGGAATGAGTCAGAGAGGCGGAAGTGTAGTAACATATGTGCGCTTTGGTGATAAAGTATACTCTCCTGTTATAGATAAAGGGGAAGCTGATTACATATTGTCATTTGAAAAATTAGAAGCTGCAAGATGGCTTTCATACCTCAAAAAAGACGGTCACATGATTATAAATACACAGGAAGTTGAACCGATGCCTGTAATTATCGGTGCAGCAGAATATCCGCAGAATCTCGTTGAGAAAATGAAAGCTAAAGGTGCTAAGGTAGATGCACTTGATTTCCTTAAGATAGCAGAAGAAGCCGGTTCTGCAAAAGCTGTAAACATTGCTCTTCTTGGAAGACTGTCAAAATATTTTACAGAAATAAAAGAAGAAAGCTGGCAGGAAGCTATAGAAGCATGTGTTCCGCCTAAGTTTCTTGAGTTAAACAAAAAAGCATTTGAATTAGGAAAAATGGCTTAAGCATGAAAATATGGTAAGATAAAATACCATAATAAAAAATAAAGAGATAATATACCGTAATGAGAATTTACTGACCTCTTATAGTTAGATTTTGTAATATAGCTATAAGAGGTTAGTGTTTTTTATTTGATTTATGAGGATAGTGGGCAAAAAGCCTGTGTCTGTACATGACACCGGGAAATTTCCATGTAGTTAATATTTATAAATTCAACAGTTTTCTGGCATTTTCGCCTTTAATCAGGACGATTTCTTTTTCGGTTAATCCGACATTGTCAAGCAGTTCAAGAGCATTTTTCTGATTGCTCCACGGTGAATCTGAACCAAATAAAATATGTTCTGCGCCAAGCTTCTTTACAATTCTGATAAACTGCTCATCAGAAATTCTCTCACAATCTTTTTCACTTCTTGAACCGGCAATATATGGCTCAATTTTGCCTAAAGTGAATGAAATATCAAGATATATCGGCAGTGAGCACAAAAACTCTTCAACATCATTCCACATTCTCCAGCCACCCATATGTGCAAGAACAAGTTTTTCTGGTGTTAATTGTCTGTAAAGATTGTAAAATTGTTTCGGAGAAGCAAGATTTTCTCCTTCAAAACCAACATCGAGACCTGCATGGAAAATAGTAATCATATCAAGATTTTCAATTGTATCTACAATTCGTACAATTTTCTCATCATCAGCTTTTATGTGCTGATAATAAGGGTGAAGTTTTATTCCCTTTATTCCGAGTGATTTGGCTTCTTTTAAAAGCTCTTTATAATTATCATTTTCAGGGTGTATTGAGCCAAAAGATATAAGCCCTGTTACATCACTTGTTTCATTAGTTTTTGCGGCAAGAGCATTTATTTTTTTTGTCTGCGCAGGTTTTGTTGCTATAGGCAGAAGAACAGAGTAATCTATTCCTGCATTTTTCATAGACAATTCAAGGTCAGATTTAGTTCCATCAGTGTAGTTAATGATATTTCCTGTTTTTGCAAGCATTGGAATAGTGCGTTCTGCAATATCCGGTGGAAATGTATGTGTGTGAAAATCTATAATCATAATATGTCTCCAATCTACTGTAATATGATATGGGGTTTTCCCTCTAATATCATATTATAACATTAATTATAGTGATTTATAATATAAAAATAAAGCAGTATAGAGGGTAATGTTTCCATACTGCCTTGGTTTATGAAATAAATTATTGAATTTGACACCTTTTGGCAAAATATCAGTTTATTTATTTACTGTAACAGCTGAAAGAGTGTTTTATAAGTTCTTCTTTTGGCGGTTTTGTGAACATGCTTACTACAGGAACGATTATAAGTCCTGCAATCATTGCTATACAGCCGCAGTTAATAGGAGACTGCAATATGGCAGGAAAACTTTGTCTGAATAACATGTTTGCAATCATAAGCACTGAACTGAAAGTAAAGCATACATAACAGGACACTTTTGAAATCTTTTTCCAATAGAGTGAGTAGAGGAAAGGCGCTAAAAATGCCCCTGCAAGTGCACCCCATGAAATTCCCATAAGCTGTGCAATGAATGTAACATTGCTTTTGTACTGAATCAGCGCAATAATTGCAGAAATTGCGATAAATACAAGGACGAGAACCCTTATGTATATTACCTGTTTCTTTTCACTCATGTTTTTAATGAAATTATCCTTTAAAAAGTCGATTGTCAAAGTTGAACTTGAGGCAATTACAAGTGATGATAAAGTTGACATTGAAGCAGATAATACGAGTATAACAACAAGTGCAATTAATGCAGTCCCAAGATTAGATAGCATTGTTGGGATAATTGAGTCAAAGCCCTCTGCGGCTACAGCTTCCGGTGTAGTAAACAATCTGCCGAAACCACCAAGAAAATAACAGCCGCCTGAAACAACAAGTGCAAATATTGTAGATATTACGGTTCCTTTTTTGATAGAATTTTCATCTTTTATTGCGTAAAATTTCTGTACCATCTGTGGAAGTCCCCATGTACCAAATGAAGTTAGAACAACTACAAAAAATAAATTTAACGGTTCAGGTCCGAATAAAGATGAGAAAGCACCTGTATTTTCAGAAACTGACGGGTCTGTGATGTTTGAAAGAGCTTCATATGCTGCCATAAGCCCACCTTTGCTTTGAAGAACTGCAACGATTATAACGATGATACCGACGAGCATTATAATGCCCTGAATAAAGTCATTTATTGCTGTAGCCATATAGCCGCCGACAATAACATAAATAGCAGTAAGGACAGCCATTAAAATTATACATACTGAATAATCAATGTTGAAAGCCATACCGAACAATCTTGAAAGACCATTATAAAGAGAGGCGGTATATGGAATCAAAAATATAAAAATAATTACTGAAGCAAATATTTTAAGTGGATTGCTGTCAAATCTTTTACCGAAAAACTGTGGCATGGTTGCTGAATCAAGGTGCTGGGACATAATTCTTGTTCTTTTTCCCAGGACAATCCATGCTAATAGTGAACCAAGAATAGCATTTCCGATACCAGCCCATGTTGAAGCTATACCAAATCTCCAGCCAAACTGTCCGGCATAACCGACAAAAACAACAGCGGAAAAATAAGATGTTCCATATGCAAATGCTGTAAGCCAGGGACCAACCGAACGTCCGCCGAGTACAAATCCGTTTACATCAGTTGCATGTTTGCGGCAGTAAATTCCTATGCCGATTAAAACAGCAAAATAAATAAGTAAAATTAACAGTTTCATAATATCCTTCTCCAATCATTTTATTGTGGTAGTTAAAAACGAGACTATTTTTTGTATTTATTCATTTATAGTATTAAAAATATTAAGTAAGTCTGCATGGAAAATTAAGCAGATATACTTTAACACTTTAAAATTTTACCACTTCAATACTTTAACATATAAAAGTGATGAAGTCAACAAAAAAACAGCCCACATTTATGATTTTATATGGACTGTTTTAGTTTTATTTTTAGTTATGGAAACTGTACAGGGCTCATGTCAGGTGTAAGTGCTTCAAATGTATACCCCTGTTCGCTTAATGACTGCATAATTTCAGGAAGTGCATCAATAGTTGCCTGGTGTCCCTGACCGTCATGCATTAAAATTACAGGATGTTTGTAGCTTTGAACCTCGTCCATGACTTTCTGATAAACAGATTCTTTAGTAGCAGAAGAACTTCCGTCGCCGCAGCTTACATTCCAGTCATAATATATAAAGCCTCTGTCCTGCATCTGATTTATAAGGTCAGCTCTTACATTGCTGTTGTATGCGTTTTTGCTTCCACCAGGGAAACGGAACAGAGTAGGAACCTGTCCTGTTTTTTCATATACGAGGTTGAACAGTTGTTCGTAATCACTTAAAAATGAATCAACAGAAGCATATATCTTCTGATAGTTATGAGTATATGAATGCAGTGCAAGAGTATGTCCACGGTCAACAATTGCTTTATAATACTGCTGGTATTCTTCGTTAGTTGTTCCTATTACGAAAAAAGTAGCTTTTGCATTGTACTGGTCTAAAATATCGAGTACAGTCGGTGTTAAATTGGACGGACCATCATCAAATGTCAGATAAGCAATTTTCTGTGCTGAATTTTCAAGGCTGCTTTTTGATGCACCATAGAGATTCGGGTAAGGTGCATCAGGGTTTGCCGGTGTAGTATCATCAGGTGCAATCTGTTCTTCTGACTGACCTGATTCTTCGGGTGTTGCAAAAAAAGATAACTGTGAATTTAAGTCATCAATTGATGCTGCCTGTTGCGCTACGGTCTGGTTTAATGAATCTTTTTCGCCTGTTATTGTCTCTACTGATTTGTTTAGTTTTTTAATGTTGTTTGATTTGCTCTTTAAATTAATGCCAAGAACAAGGCATGCAATAAGAGAAATAATAAACAACACAAAAACGATAACTGCAGGAACACTTATTCGTCTTTTCCTTTTAATGTAATACTGTGATTTCATTTTATTACCTTCCTTTTAATTTTATCTTTACTAATGCTATCACAAATCTTTACAGGAATCAATTAGCTTTCTATTGAAATAATTAAATAAAAGTGATAAAATCAGAAAATGAGTGTAGGAGAAAATAGCTTTAGAAAAGGGAGTTATTGTATGCCGGCTTTTTTTAGTCATTATCGCTTTGGCCTTTATGGTTATAAGAAGATGTCAGGAAATTATATAAAGAAGTCTGTTAAAAATCACCCACATGTATTTGCACTTGGTTGTCAGGGTCCGGATTTGTTTTTTTATCATTTGGGCAGTTATTCGTCAAAAGATAATAATTACGGCAGCAGACTTCATGAAGAAAATACAGGTATGTTTTTGAGACTTCTTGCAAAGAAGGCTTTAGATGCATGGAAAATTTCTGAATCAGAGACAGAAAATACACAGAGAAAAGTTGTCAGTCAGATTCAGACTGCGTATGCAGCAGGATTTCTTGCACATTATTGTCTTGACTGTAATGTACATCCATATGTATACAGTATTGCAGGTTCAGATGATGATAAACTGTGTACAGGCAGACATTTTGCGCTGGAATCAGATATTGATTTACAGGTGTTAAAAAAGTTTGATAATAAAAGGCCTTCTGATTATGATGCCTCGTTTATTGTATCGCTTAATAAGACTGAGACACAGTATGTTGCAGAACAGCTTTCTTATTGTGCTACCAGGGCTTTGCGGGGTGTTCATTTATCTGTTTACCAGTGTGAGGCAATTTTAAAAGAAATTGAAATTGTCTTAAAAGTTATGAAAGATTCAAGAGGATATAAAGGCACTTTGGGAAAAAATATAGAAAAGAAAATGTATGGTTTTCAGTTTGCAACTCCTTTATTATATAATGATTTGTTTTGCGGCAACAATGATGCATGTAATGATCAGCATCAGATATGGTTAAATCCGTTTACCCAGAAACTCTCAGATAAATCTTTTTATGATTTGTATGATGAGGCAATGACTCAATATCTTGATATTGTGAGTGATTTTTCAATGGCATTTACAGATGAAGAATACAGAGAAAGAATGTTTTTTGCAATTGGAAACCGCTCATATAAAACAGGAATGGAAATAATTAAAAATTAAAAATCTGCATTAAATAAAATGTGGAAATCTTAAAATTACAACATTTGAATAATAACAGATGTGGAATGGAGATTAAATGAAAAAACAGGTAATAAAGACAGTAATTTTAGTTACATTTGCAGCGATGCTTATTACAGGCTGTGGAAAGAAGAAAGAAGAAACAGCAAAAAATAACAGCGATAAAACTGCATCGGCAGGTATCGTAGATGATGAGGAATATGGGGACTGCATTGATATGCCTGCGATTGCGGCAACAGTTAAAATTAATGATGAGCAGATGCAGTTTCCGATAGATATAACAAAATTAAAAGATACAATATCTTTGGGAGCACTTGAACAGACTACAAATAAAAATTTCTACAGGGGTACACTTCTTGATTCAGACGCCGTACTTGGGGTTGTTAATTTGTATTCTGAAAGTGGTTCAGTCGAAGAAGACGGTTATATTCATTTCCTTGAAGTTACAGAAGGAAGTCCATGGTATCTGTCAGTTGGCGGAGTGACTTTTGGAGCGTCAGTAGAAGAAGTTAAAAATGCAATAGGTACACCGTCATTTGAGACAGGAGATGAGTCCGGTTCATACAGAGTTTATTATGAGAATGGAACATATGAATATCTTGCATTCACATTTGAAGGTGGAGCACTTAAAACTATAAGTATAGAATATCTTCCAAAAGAGTGGAGACAGTAATGTATAAGCTTATTATTACATAGTATCAGTAGTATGATGCCAACGGAGTGTTCCGTGCTGCGCACTCACACACTCCTGCCCAATATTCGCATATCGTGAAGTTAACACTTCACTTTCATGCTCATATCGGGCGGGTGTCAAGGTCTTTTGCCAACTATAAGCAGGCTTATGCTTTTTTGTGCAAGCACAAACAGCTTTTAGATTTTTCGACCCTGGCATCATAAAAAGAAGCAGATTACATAAAGTAATCTGCTTCTTTTTGGGTTGGGCTGTTTAATAAATAAACATTAGCAGCTCGTAGGGGAATCGAACCCCTGATTCCGCCGTGAGAGGGCGGCGTCTTAACCGCTTGACCAACGAGCCATGTCCTGCCGACTTGATATATATTACACTATATAAAACTAAATGTCAAGGCTTTTTTTGAAAAAATATTTACAGGTTGTAATTTGGTTAATAATCTGTTAAAATCAATGTATTGTCTTATACTGATTTTAGAATTTGAGAAAGGATAAAAAAATGATAGTTAAACCAAAAGTTCGTGGTTTTATTTGTACCACAGCACATCCTTCAGGATGCAAAAAGAATATTGAAAATCAAATAGCTTATACTAAGAGTAAGGGAGAGTTTAACGGACCAAAGAAGGTTCTTGTAATAGGTTCTTCAACAGGTTATGGTCTTGCTTCAAGAATTTCTCTTGCATTTGGTGCAAAAGCCGATACTCTTGGAATAATGTTTGAAAAGAATGCGACTGAAAAAAGAACTGCAACACCGGGATTTTACAATACTAAGGCATTTGAAGAGGCTGCCGCAAAAGATGGTCTTTATGCAAAGACTATTAACGGTGATGCTTTTTCAAAAGAAATTAAAGATAAAACAATAGAGATGATTAAATCTGATTTGGGAAAGGTTGACTGCGTAATTTACAGCCTTGCTGCTCCAAGAAGAACAATGGCAGACGGTACAATATACAGTTCTGTGTTAAAGACTGTTGGTGAAGCTTTTACTGAAAAAAATCTTGATTTGAGAACTAATCAGATTACTACAGCAACAATTGAGCCCGCAACAGATGAAGAAGTTGAAGCTACAGTTAAGGTAATGGGTGGAGAAGACTGGATAGACTGGATTGATGCATTAAGCTTGGCCGGAGTATTAGAAGATAATGCAATTACGGTTGCATATTCATATATTGGACCAAAACTTACATATCCGGTATATTGTCATGGAACTATCGGCAAAGCAAAAGAACATTTATATACTTCATCACTTAAAATTAATGATAAATATAAAGGAAAATTAAAGGCATATGTTTCTGTCAATAAAGCGCTTGTAACACAGGCAAGCTGTGCGATACCGATTGTGCCTCTTTATATTACAATTCTTTATAAAGTTATGAAAGAAATGGGTATACATGAGGACTGCATTATGCAGATGAACAGATTGTTCAGGGAAAAGCTTCCATCAGCGGATACAAATACAGATTCAGAAGGAAGAATAAGACTTGATGATTTCGAACTTCGTGAAGATGTTCAGAATAAAGTTTCAGAAATATGGAAGACTATTGACAGCGATAATCTTACTCAGTATGTTGATTTGGATGGTTACTGGGATTCATTCTATCAGATGTTTGGATTCAGGTTTGAAGATATAGATTATGATGCTGATGTTCAAATATAAAAATTCTTTGGACTTTTGCCCCTGGAATTAGTTTATATAAGGAGTTTGTATGGAAAAGACAATAATACATAATGGTGATTTAAATGAATTTACTGACTGGTATGATACAGATGGAAATGTTATAAATGCCAGTGATGGTGGAATAATATTTGTTGATGGTAAATATTACTGGTATGGCATGGCATTAAGAGATTTGCCGTTTGATGGAGCAGGAGCGGGCGGACAGACAACTACTACAGGTGTAGTAATGTATTCATCAGAAGATTTGCAGCAGTGGAAATATGAAGGAGTTATTTTAGGCTGCTCTGAGGATAAAGATAATCCTCTGTATGGCCCTATGAGATTTGAAAGACCAAAAATTATTTATAATGAAAAGACAGGCAAATATGTGCTGTGGTGTCATTATATAAAATATCCGGGAGACCACGGATTTACAGAGGGTACTGCCGAGGCAGGAATTGCTGTATGTGATACTGTTAATGGAAACTATGAATGGGTTGGTTATACAAGACCAATTGATGACAAGGGTTATGTCAGAGACTGTACATTATATAAAGATGATGATGGAAATGCATATTTCATATATGACAGACAGACCGGAGACAGTTGGGACGGAGATGATGTTGACCGATGTATCCATATTGTAAAATTAAGGGATGATTATCTGGCATGTACATCTGAATATACAAGGGTTAATGAAGCATACTGGCGTGAGGCAGCAGCTTTGGTAAAACATAACGGTTATTATTACATGATTACATCTGATTTGACATCATGGGATTTTAATCAGGCAAAATATTACAGGGCAAAGAATATAATGGGACCGTGGGAGGAAATCGGAGACCCGTGTATAGGTGATGACGACCATCTTACATTTCATTCACAGGGAACTTATATTTTTAAAGTTGAAAGTAAAGAGGATATGTATATTTTTATGGCAGAAAGACACAATACATCAAACTTTTTACATTGTTCATATGTATGGCTTCCGGTAATTTTTAATGATGACAATACATTATCATTAAAATATAATAAAGAGTGGACAATATGATAATGATTTGCAAATTAGGGTCAATTGTAAAAGTTAATTCCACTTTGTAAGACTTACTTCCACCTTATAGGAC
>CAJJNI010000060.1 GCA_905193085.1 uncultured Lachnospiraceae bacterium
CTTTATTATTATTATTATTATTATTATTATTATTATTGGAATCCTTCAAATCTGATTTCGATTTATTTTCAGCTTCATACTTTTCAATTTTTTCTTTTATTTCAGAAACTGACTCTTCTAAATATTCCAGAAAAGTATCAATATATCTGTCAATTAAAGCTGTATTATTTAATTTTGCGGCCATTTCAAGAATTTCCGCATAATCACTCAGATTTGTTAAACCAATCTGTCTTGATGTACCTTTGAGTCCATGCACTTTAACCGCAAACATTTTTAAATCATCTTCATACATCTGTTTTAGCTGATAGAGCATCAAATCACATTCTTTAACAAAGGTTTTAAGTGTTCTAATCCTTCCACCAGACATTTCCACGGACATATTTTTCACAGTTTGTTCAATGACAGCCTTATTGTCATTTGCAAATTTTTTTGGAATTGTATTTTCGATAATTTTCTGTAATAAATTAATATCTATTGGTTTTGGCAGAAAATATCTGATTCCATAGTCCGAAAAATTTATTCTTGTATCATCAGATACATTTGCTGTGAAAAGAACTATAGTAGTATCAGTAAAACTGTTTATTATTTTAGAAGCATCTAATCCTGTCATGTTCGGCATCATATTATCAAGAAATATAATCTGATACTCATTTTCCCCAGCCAGTTTTACTGCCTCACTACCATCAAAGGCATAATCAATTTTAAACTTCCATGGCAATGTAAGTTCCCTGAAAATATCAAGATTAACCTTCATATCATCAGCAACTAAAACTCTGGCATCGGGATAAACAAAATTTGGTTTTACAACAGACACTCTGTCGTAATCTTTTTTTAAATTTTCATTACCCTCGTAGAATTTTTTTTCCTTCCATAAAGAATTATTCATTTCCTGATAAAAAATAATTGTAACTGTCGTACCTTTATTTTTACCTTCACTGTAAATATCAATACTTCCGCCCATTAATTCTACAAGTTGTGAAACAACATTAAGTCCAAGTCCGGAACCTTCAAGCCGGTTTTCATAAGCATATGACCTGTATTCTTCAAAAATATTTTCCTGATGTCTTCTATCAATGCCTACTCCGGTATCTGTAATTTTACATGTAATCTTAACTTTTGTATCATTTACTTTATCAAACCAGATTTTCGTTGTTATACTTCCCGATTCAGTAAATTTAACCGCATTAGACAATATATTTTGCAAAATTCCCTGAACACGCATCTCATCACCGATAATCTGCTGTGGATAAGAAGATTCAAACGAAACAGTAAATTTTACATCTTTATCACCAAGATTAATTACACACTGATTAGCCAGATTTTGCATTATATCTTCTATTTTATATGGCTGCTTTGCAAGCTCCAGCTTTCCGGCCTCTAATTTTGAAAAATCTAAAATTGCATTTACCATATTTAAAAGACTGCCGCCTGCATTTCTTATCTGATGTATAAGATTTCTGTTCTTTTTTGATATATCTTTTCTGGCAGCAAGAATATCACTGATTGAGAGAATTGCATGCAGAGGACTTCTCAAATCATGGCTCATTCTCGCCAAAAATTTACTTTTTTCCAAAGCTTCTGATTCAGCACTGTTTTTCTGTTTTAACAGAAGTTTGTTTTCTTCTTTCAGATTTGTAACATCAACAGCAGTCAGAATATATCCTTTAATTCTCTTTTTTTCATATTCTTTTTCCAGATGAATTTTATAAAATCTTCCATTTCTTTCAATTTCAAAATCTGTATTTTCATATTTTGACAGACAAAATGCATAATTAACATATACTTCTGTTTCATTAAATTCTACCGGCTCGTCATTAAAAACAGTTTTTGCCGCATTATTTGAATCAAGATAATAAAATGAAGAATCAAATAAAACAATCGGCATATCGGATTCTTCATATATCTGTTCCTTTAAATATACTGCTGTATCATTGATTTTGTCGGTATACAAAAGATAACATATCACGATGTTTGTAAACATTAATGAAACAGGAATTATATAATTATGTAAAACGGGCATATACATTCTTGTTGAAAGAGCCATTACAGATATACCAAATGAAATAAATAATCTTGTATATGTATATTTATCATTTCTGTTAAACCTGTCAGCCTGCCAGAAGCTTTTAGCCCAACCTGAAAAGCCAATAATACCCGCTGTTAAAAATACATTGCTGACAACGGTGTAACAGCTTTTCCCATAACATAAGAAAATAATTGCATCAGATATTAATAATACACATAATGTTAAACATTTAAATTTTAATTTTAATTCTATCCCAAGCACATCCATTATGTAATACATAAGAACATAGAATACCTGCAGCAGAAGCAAATCTTCAAGAAAGCGAAAAACATCCTCTGCACCAGTAATATAATCGACAATCATGTAAAAATTGTAAACTCCACTCATAGTCAGAAGCATAGGCAAAAGTCTGTGCACCTGTGAGTAAATTTTATTAACTACAAAATATTGCAGCACTAAAAGTGTACACAGCAAACCACAAATCTGAATGCTTAAATAAATCAAATTTCCTCAATCCCCTCTAATATATGTCTGATTTCAGAACGAATATATGTAGCCTTATATGGTCTTAAAATGTAACCTGCAGCCCCTAACTGCTTGCATATTTTTACAGTTTCAATGTCACTTACAGCAGTAACAAACAAAATAGGAACCGTATTTGATGTCATCTGCATAATTATTTTTGCAGTTTCAATTCCATCCATTTCCGGCATATCAATATCCATCAAAATCAAATCCGGATATGTATTTTTCTTTAAATAATATATAGCCTGTTCACCTGATTTAGCAAACGATAAGTCATATTTATCTTCTAAAATATCCCTTAACATGGAAAGATTTGACTTCATATCATCAACAGCTAAAATTCTAAAGCGTGTTACCTCCTTTAACATTTCTTCTCTTTCTTCTTCGGACTTTATAATATCGGTAGCTTCTACAAACTCAATCTCCGATTTAAGTGTCAGATGCATATTTGATAATTCTGATAAATCAATTGTAGTAAAATCCATCAGACGCACAATTGGTCTTAAATTGTGTACACCTGTATTTTCCACAATAATACCTTTTCTCCCATCAGAAAGAATAACCGTTGTTCCCTTTGGATACATTGGAACATACCTAAGCAAAGCATCAACTGTTTTCCTGTCAAACATAATTCCACAGCCACCCATCATGTACTCTGCTGCCTCATATGGCGAGTATGGAACCTTGTATGACCTTTTGCTGATAAGTGCATCATATACATCAGCAACATGCAGTATTTTTGTATAAACAGACTGTTTTTTTCCCTCTGTGCCATTAGGATAACCGCTTCCGTCAACATTTTCGTGATGTGATAAAACAGCTTCTTTTACTTTTCCTGAAATATTCCAGTTATCCTTTATCAAATCATAGGAAAGCTGTGCATGATTTTTCATAACTGAAAATTCCCCGGGTGTTAATCTGCCAGGTTTATTTAAAATTTCAGGCGGCACAAGCATTTTTCCCAAATCATGTAAAATTCCTGCCAAAACAAGATTTTCCATATCCTGTTCTGAAAGTCCCATACCCATTGCAAGAACACAGGAATAAACTGCAACATTTACTGAATGTGCATATGTATAGTTATCATATGTCTTTAAATCGGTCATGTCTAATGTTACTTTACCTTTTTCTAATATCTCATCGACAATTTTCTTTGCAACATTAAGACAACCATCTATATCACCTTCATTAATACACTTCATTCCCAATGCTCTTGTTTCAGGTGAAATAGCTTCTTCTACTTCAATATCTTCTGAAAGTCTGTCATATATATATATACCAAAAATACCATACTTCTCGAGCCTTTCGATATAAGACTGCGTCAGTATGACCCCTTTTCCAATCAATATCTGTCCAGTTTCGCTATACAGGCTTTTATCAAGTACAATTCCAGGTTTTATATCTTTTAATAAAACATATCTCATATGTAATCCTCTATTTTTCACTTAAACAATGTGCAACTTTGTCATTATAAGTAATATATGTACTCTTTACAACATAACACAGTAATTTTTTAGAATTTTTTACTAAATATTAACGATTCTTTTCAATACCGCTTCATCAGTCTTAAATGATGATGTGGCAAGCTTTGCAGGATTGTTAAGTACATCATTGAATGTCTTATCCAAAATTTCCTTTTTCACTTCGTCAAAGCTGCATGCCTGTTCATAAAAGCTCTGTAATTCATCAACAGAACTAAAACCGGCAAGTCCAAGCAGATAATCTGCATCTGTCTTATCTGCCTCCCTTATAAATGATGCAAGGAAATATCCGACTGCTGCTCCGTGTGGCATTGATAAATCATATGTAAGTCTGTAACTTAGAGCATGAGGAAGTGAAGTTCCTGTATGTGCTATTGCCATTCCACCAAGTGTAGAAGCATTAATCAAATTACGGTAATCTTCATATTCAGCCTCTTTTTCACCAATAATTACAGTTTTTGTTCTGCTCCACATTTCAAGTCCTGATTTTACAAATATTTTGCTGTAATCTGTCGCCTTAGAATTTAAATAACTCTCAATCAGGTGTCCTAATGCATCAATTGCTGTATTATTTATTACTGATTTTGGTGCGCTCATTAAATATCTGGCATCTACCAGTGATAAATCTGCAAAAAGCTTATGTGGAATTGAGCCCTTTGACTTTGTAGCATGATTTGTAAGAATAGATACCGCCGTTGCCTCAGAACCTGTTCCGCATGTTGTAGGTATTTCAACTAATGGAAGAGCTGTTGTTGCACTACTTTTGTCGTACAAAAAATCGGCATTTTTATCTTTATTTGCAAGCATAATTGCTATAGCTTTTGCTGCGTCCATTGCGGAACCTCCGCCTATACCAATTACAAAATCTACATTTTCCTTTTTGCCAAGCTCAGAAGCTGACATTACAGTCTCAACTGACGGATTTTCTTCTACTAAATCAAACAATACATACGAAACTTTCATATCTTCCAAAGCACTTTTTACATCATTATATGAACCATTTTTCTTTGCGGAAGTTTTTCCCGTTACAATCAAAGCTTTCTTACCAAGTGCAGCAATATCTGCTTTGTGATTACATACACAGTTTTCTTCCTCATATATTTTTACAGGTAAATAATAAAACATTTTCTTTTCTCCTTAGGTTTATACTGATATTAATGAATCCTTTATGAGTATTTTAAACATCTTATCACTTAAATGCAATGGATAATTTAAAATTATCAAATCATTAATATAAAAACTCTCCATTTAAGACAAGATTAAGTCCAAAATGGAGAGTTATTTCAGGATTTTTAACCCCGATATCTTCTACGTGAAATTATAATTGCTGTTCCGGATATTATCATTATAAATAACGGTAATGCAATATTAAATGTATCACCTGTCTTCCCAGGCTTAGAAGTTTTATTGTCCGGCTCTTTAGATGAACCTGCATTATCAGTTGCCACAGGAGTCTTAGATATACCAGCTGTAGTCGTTACTTCCGGTGTCTGAATTGTTCCAGATTTATCCGTTATTTCCGGCGTCTGAACTGTTCCAGGTGTTTCTGTCACTACCGGTGTACCTGTTACTGCCGGTGTTTCTGTTACTTCTGGTGTTTCTGTTACTGCCGGTGTACCTGTATCGCCCGGTTCCTCAGATTTATTTTCTGATGTAAATGCTGCACTTACAGAATATACTCCGGCACTGTTTACGAGATACCTTGCTGTAACCATACCACAGGCTTTGTCTTCAATCGTAAGAACAACTGAATCTTCATCCTGTTCTATATCTGCGTTTCCTTCCATAACAGTTTCCTGCCAGTCTACTAAAGATGTATCGTTAATTTCCATTGTTGAACCATCTTTTAACTTAGCCATAAGATTTAAATTATAGCTCTTACCAACTTCAAGCATATCATTTGTAACATCTTTTCCATCTGCATAAAGAGCAAGTGCTTCAATCTGACCAAGCTTACCACTCAATACATCAACCTGTTTTTCTGTCGTGTTACCCAATTCATCACTTGCTGATATAGTCAGCTTATGACTTGCCATGCTTTCATCAATTGCAACAGAAGCGGTAAATCTTCCTTCTTCATCAACATTTACTTTCTGTTTATCCATAAGTTTTTTGCCCGTTGTATTATCTACAACTGTAAAATATGTATCTGAATCTGTAACACCTGCAATCTCAAGTGTTCCATTTGAAAATACAGTGCCACTGATTGGAGCGGATAATAACATTCTAGGAGCAAGTGTGTCTATACCAAAGGTGTATGTTTTCTGGAATGAATCTCCATTCTTATTTGTTCCGCGAACTGTGAGAATATGTGCTCCATCTGTTACATTTTTCAAAGGAATCTCTATCTTGTCAGAAGCATTATCAAATGTTCCTGTACTCTCTGCAGTATCCCCACTGTCAAGTTTCCAGCTTCCTGTAATCTCACTGTCTGCTGTTGCTGTAATTGTTATATTACTGTCAGCATATGTCGGTGTTTCAAATGTCACAGCCTCACCGGATGCTGTTGTTCTTGAATCTGTAGCAACAACATGTTTTTTGTCTGCTGCAAAAGTTATATTAACATCTGCCGGCTTTCTGACACTAGTTAAACCACTGAATTTTTCTTCCGACATAACACGGGTTCCTCTGTCTGTTAATTTCCATGAGCGCACACCAACACGATATGATTTACCGGCTTCAAGTCCCATCAGTTTTTCTTCACCGGTCTGTTCATCTGTATATGTATACTGGCCTCCAACGCTGATAACCGTACTTGCCGGCTTATCAGATACAGTATGAATACTTCCGTCATCATTAAATATGCTTCCACTTCCATCAACATTAAACATCATATCAGCAAGACCTGACACTTTTTTACCATTTTCACCATATACACTTAC
Organism: uncultured Lachnospiraceae bacterium; assembly: GCA_905193085.1. GTDB lineage: Bacteria > Bacillota > Clostridia > Lachnospirales > Lachnospiraceae > CAJJNI01. The sequence goes on from CAJJNI010000060.1 coordinate 6,915, forward strand.
TGTATATCCATCAATGTCGCTATTATCTGGCTTTTCTACCGTAAATTCAAGCTGGTAATTACCTGCATTTTTCAAGGCAGATACTTTAGAAACAACCTTTGGTGCATTTTTATTCTCATAATCAAGTGATAAATCTACAAAAGAATTGTATTTTTCATTTGAATCTTTTGCAATTATCTGAATATCATAATCGCCACTCTCAAGTTCCTCTGGCATATCAAATGTTAAAACATCACCGTCTGAATAACCCTCCGGCTTCTCTTCATAATAAAGGAGTGTACCCTGTTCTGATTCGTTTTCTGCATTATTTGCTGAATTTGTTAAAAACCATGAAGTTGACTTTAAACTCTGCGCAGAAATGCTGTCAGGTAAATATTTAATTAAAGATGCACTCTCTTTTTTCTTTGCAATAACACTGATATTCTTAAATTCACTGAGATTATTTCCTTTAAGTGTAACACTTACTTTACTGTTATCAGTCTTATCTAACTCAATTTTTGTTTCAGATTCAGAAAGTTCAGGCATTGATTCAACATCATATAAAGTAACCTGGACATTTTTCAACTGACCGGCTTCTATCTTCCACTGCTTATTGAAATCTTCATTTTTTGTGAAACTTACACACATTGTCGCTTTACCTGTTTCACTGTCATATGTCAGGTTTGCATTGGCATTCTGTGATTCAGCATCTTTACCATGTTCTAAAAATGTAATAGCATATGTTTCATCTTCCAAATCACAGTTTGTAATCTTAACCTGATTTGCCTGCTTCTTTGCATCTTCCATGCTGTCAGCAGACCACTCAACTGTAACAAGTTCATTCTTCTGCTTTGGTGCAAGTGTAAGCACATATTCACTTCCATCTAAATTAGTCTTTAACGCATTCTTTGAATAAGCCGACACTCCATTTTCCAAATCTGCAGTATATAACTCACTGCTTACTAACTTATCCTGTGTCACAACCTGAATATCCTGTTTATTTAGATTTGTTCCAACTCTTGCATACAGTGTTCTTCCTGTATCATTATCATAATAAATTGGTACATCATTTCCTATGCCGCCTGTACTTCCAAGCAAATCAGGGTATGTCGGTTCCACACCGGCACCGCCATTCCAGTTAAAATCGCCGCCCCAGTAATAAACAATACCAAAGTCAACAAAAAGAAGATTTACCTTTCCCCATATTTTCTCAGTATTAACACCAAGACCAACTGAAGCCAGTTCCATACCTCCGATAAGCGGCACGCTGTCTGGTACACCTATCGCTGCCTTTACAAAGAACTCAAAGAAACCACTCTGCTCGACAACGATATAGCCGCCACCCTGAATGATATCTTCAATGTTAAGATAGGCAGAACTCATGAAATAAAATTCCGGATACCAGTCAAGTTGAAGTTTTGCACTTTCAAGTACTTCCAATGAATTTGCAATCTTACCTTCTGATAATTCTACACCAATTCCACGAAGACTAAGCTCTAACTTAGCTCTTGCTGAAATAATCTGCATCAGGCTGAACTGTGCTTCAATAATTAGTTTCAACGGAGGTACTGCATCTTTTAGAAATACAGTATCATATAAATTCTCAATTCCGCCTCCGGCGCCCTGAAGCCATAATACTCCAAATCCATCAACATTTATTCCCGGGACAAATCCGCCCATAAAGAAATGCAGACTATCCGGAACCGGAATATTATCCTTACTCTTAATTTTAATACCGGCTTCTAATACGAAACTTGTAAACTCACATTCGCCTTCTACGCCTACAGACCAGTCACCTACAGTGTTGATTTCCAGCGTTGCCTCCATATCCGGCATTCCATTTACAAGAGATGGAACACCTATACCTACACAAAAGTTTACTCCAAGATACTTTCCACCAAACAAAACATCATTAATTTCGACAGATGTAGAAAATTCTTTGCCATCATCGTCATTTTCGTCATCGTTATTGTTGTTATTGTTTTGGTTGGCTCTCGGTTTTGTATTCGTATTGTAAGGAATCTCCTTATTTACATTACGAAGGTCATCTGCTGAATACCCCGGCATTTTTGCAATTTCATCTAAAGCTTTAGACAGTTCACTGCCTGTATCATCTGCAACATCAGAACTTTCAGGAATTGTAAAAGACAAATCTAAAGACGCACCAAATGCGATAACTCTTGTCTGCGCAGATTCATTATCTTCATATTTAATTACACCAAGCTCACCATATTTGAAATCAAAGAGCATACCGAGCAGATTCTGTGCCGCCTGACCTACACTCGGCCACAATAATGTAATAGTTTCATAATCCGGCTCATCATCATCGCGCTCTCCTTCTTCATTGTACTCAATAAGTCCGTAATCATTTCCTTTTTCTAATTCTGTAAGTCCACAGACACCTTTGAATACACTTGTTCTTGAACCTGTCGTATAAATATTTGCATCAAAATCCACATAGACAGACCCGTCATTTTCAGTAACAATTGCAGTTCCGTTCTCAATATCGAGACAATTGTTTAATGTTACTACATTGTCACTTCCATCTCTTGATAATGCTGTAAACTTATTCACACCATTTTCAGACTTTAATGTGAACTTACCCTTAAATTCGAGCAATACATTATCACGGTCCGCTCCCTGTTCCAGATAACTGTTATAAGCTTCTTCATCTGCAAATTTCTGAACTGAATACCTGATACCTTCATCACTGTTATTTTTGATAACAGCAAGAACTCCATATGTATCGTTCTTATATTTTACATTATCCTTTACCATAAACTGCAAAGCTGTCGCTGTGATATCCTCTTTATCAGCCGCTGTGTAATCAAATGTAATCTGATACTGTCCTTCTGCAAGCTTTGGCATGGATTCATCTATCTTGACAGTCATTGTATTGTTAATTTCGTCAATAGAAAAACTGTTTGAAGGAATTTCAAACTCTGTAATTCCATTCCACTCCATTCCATCAACACGACTGACCATCATCTTATATTCACTCTTATTTACAAGCATACTGAAATTCTCACCTGTAATATTGAGTGTACGGTCGCCCTCAACATATAAAGTATCAGGAGTAGAACCGGTAAATTTAATTGCAGGAACTTTTGTCACACTGCCCGGACAAAGAATATATGTTCTCCCTTCTCCAAGCAGGTTCTCAGCCATAAGTTCTCCTGTATTCATTGTTGCACCGTCACTGACATCATAGATTTGAAAAGAAATCTTACTATAAACTCCTTCTGCATCAGGTGTTGCCTTAAACTTCCATGTAGTCTCCTGTGTCTGGGACGGTTTAAACTCAATCCATTCATATGTGTATGGATTTTCATAACTTGCCTGCACTTCATTACCTTCTGCATCAAGAGGCACAATTCCTTTCGTTGACTGAACGACAACCTTTACTCTGTCATAAGTTTTATCACTGATATTTTTGACATTAGAAACAACTGAAAATACTCCGTTATCCTTATATGCTGTCATATCCTCAGTAAGTTCAAGTGCATCAGGTGCAGTAACATCAAAAGTTGCCTGGGTACCGGCATCAACATTTTCATGTGAAAATACACCATAGTTAAATGCCGCCATACTTTCTGCACCCTGCGCTACATTACCTAAATCGTAATACAAAGCTGTCGCACTATCCGCTGTCAGATGCTTTCTGTTATTTGGATTTGTAAAAGTCAAATCTGAGTCTGTCTCATAATCAAACACTGTAGATGCAAGATTTGACCAATGTGCAACTTTCATCTGATAAGGCTTACACTCTGCATCTGCAATTGATGCATTTACAATGTATGCCACAATCTGTGGTGCAAATGGGTCGTCATATGCATAAAATGTCTTATCATACCCATCACTGCCAAATGTTCTTTCTGCTCCGACAGTATCTCCACCAATACGGTAATATGCATAATCCTGCTGTCCAAGCGCAGTATCTAACAGAACACGCGCCTTAATATCTGCAGGTTCTCCCTGATTTTCTGCCTGATAACTGATATAAACCATACCATGCTCATCAGAGCCTGAATTAACAAGCTTCAAAGTCTGTGTAAATACAATGTTATCCACTGACCAGACAGCAGTAAGTTCATTATTTGCCTGTGAAACAGTTACATCAGAACTGCCTTCATATTCACCGCCAAAAATATATTCTTTCGTATCCCCGTTTCTTGTTACCTGAAAAGAAGTAAAGGAAGTATCATCTAAATCACTGTGAAATAAAAGATCTTTATTATCGTCACTTTTGCTGATTTTGTCTCCTTCAGCCGTACGAATCATAAAGCCACCATTGTCTTTTGAGACAACGGCCGTAATATAGCCGTTGTCTAATTTTAAGTCACTTTCATTATCTTCTTTTGCAAAAGTAAAATTAGTTGGTAGTGTAGCTGCCAGCATTGTCAAAGACAGTACAGCAGATAATATTTTTTTTCTAAAACTCTTTATTTTTTTCATATAATTTATCTCCCTTACTCTGACAAGTCAACATATACATAAACAATCTGTTCCTTACGCTCCTGTGTCCGGATATATAATGTATAGAACCCTGATTTATTCGGCAATACAAATGTATGCCATTCATTCTTAGCTGCTCCTTTTAGCATTGTACCCATTGTTCCATACTTCATCTGTGCCGCAGTTTTGACACCCGGTCTTATCTTCATAAGCACTGCCCCTTTATCTGTTCCTGTGGTGCTAACCTTAATTGTAGAGCTGTTAACTACTGTTGTTCCATATGGCACTGCGTCTGTTCCATTAATCTTAATATTCGGTGTGCCTTCTTCATAGACATATACACTTCTTGTTGCATGTGCAGTATTTCCTTCTGCATCAGATACTTCATAATTAATTATATGAATACCTTTATTCCACTGCTTTGGTATTCCGCTTATAACAGCTTTTGATGAATCAATTATTCCGTCCTTATTATCCTCAATGGTAATACCACTCTTAAGTGCATCTTCAATAACTGCACCGTCTGTTCCCATTGAGAAGCTGAGTATCGCAGAATCAAAGCTTATAAGAGGTGCACTGCTGTCCTTTAAAGTCATCAGAACTTTATATGACTGTTCCTTTCCAGTTGAAGTATCTACTGCACGAAGCATATGCATACCGGCATTTGTTGAAACAATAAGACTTCCCGTCTCATCTGCCTTCAAAGCAAAACTTCTTCCATTGCAGATAATTTGAGCATCTTTAGAAGACTTCACATACAATGTGTCCCCTGCCTTTATATCCAGCTTATCAATATCTGTTGTCATATCAGAACCATCAGACTGCAAGCCGAACAAAAGTTCCATTACATTATCATCAATCTCTGTCACATTAATAGTTACTGTTGAACTGTTTCCTGCCATATCCATAACACTGATTATACTTTCACCATTTTTATTGACAGTATAAGTATGCTCTGTGGCCTTTTTTGTTCCTTTAT
>CAJJNI010000061.1 GCA_905193085.1 uncultured Lachnospiraceae bacterium
CTATGGAATTATGTTTATATAAATATGTAGAAGAAATAGTGGTCTTAAAACAGGAAGTAGAGAAAGTGCTTGCTGATTCTCCATTTAAATGTGATTCAGGGCTTGAATTTGAAGCAGAATTCAACGGGGAGTTATCCTTAAGCGAAAAAAATAAGTTGTCACAATGGTATTTAAAGGAAATAAATGCAAAAACAGTTTCTGACAGAAAGGATTCAGATATATATACTATTTATGCGTATACAAAATATATCAGCGATTATCAGATAGTGGATGGCAATGCGGTAAATGTAAATCTGATATTTAATTACGATGAAGAAAAGAAAATCACGCATTTTTATATGGCAACACCGTATTTTCAAAGAGAATATTAAGTAACATATATAATTCCAGTGAATATCATATAATGAAAGTTCATAATGGAGATGAATTATGTCAACCATGAGATTTGGTGATATTCCAGAGTGTTACAGAGAAAAGTTAAATCTGCATTATCAGGAAGCAGACAGTAATACTGCTGTTAAAGACAGTGCTGAGAGTGAAAATGAATCGGCTGCTGAAAATTCAGTTATTGAAGAATCGGTAATTGTTGAGCAGGAAGTATCAGAAGAAAATCAGTTTGGAGATAATGAACTGATAGAAGAAAATGAACAGGTAGAAAAAAATGTCGAAATAGAAGAATCTGTTGAAAGTGAAGCTGATATTGAAGTTCAGTCCTGCAGGCATGGAAACTGTGCGCCACCACCACCGCAAAGACCGGGGTGCCGACATGGAAACTGCCCACCGCCACCGCCGCAAAGACCGGGGTGCCGACATGGAAACTGCCCGCCACCACCGCCACCACATCATCCATATCCGCAATATCCGTTCCATCCGTGTCCAATGGGAGCATTTTGCCCAAGAGGTAATAACTTTATGACTCCGATGCCGTATTTCAGAACATATCCGGGCAGCTTAAGGTTCCAGCAGGAAACAGAAGATATGATGGACATTGACAGACTTGCGCAGAATTATCCGGAGACTGCAAGACAGATTCAGATGCTTGTAGATGAGCAGGCAGATCGTATGGATTATGACGGAAGCATGATGTTTGATGAGTCACCTGACAAAGTTATGACTGACAGAATAGTAAATGATTTGTATGACCGTCTTATGAGAGAAAATGAGCAGAACAGAGCAGACCAGTCTAAACAGAATGCAAGCTGTGAACTGTGTACAAATCCTGCAAATGAACAGCTTTTAAAAGAATTAATACTGGTTCTTTTATATCAGGAAATGTATAAAAGAAGATGCAAAAACAGAAGATGTAACCGCTGGTGGTAAAAAAAGCTTGCAATATATGCCGATAATTGTTACTATACATGTTAGATGTGGAAAGTGTTCCGTTTTTTTATGAAGTGTGTTGGTAACATAAGTTCTGACAGAAAGGATAGGCATGGCAAAATTTATAGAAGTATTCGGGATAAAAATTGAAGCATATACTGTTAGGGAGAATATGCAGTTTTTGGAAGAGTTTGTTACAACAGATGATTTAAATATAGTAAGTGTTGTGTCTTCATATATGCTTATGGCTGCATCAGGAGATAAAGAGCTTTCTGATTTTATAAAGAGCACAGATTTAAGAGTTATTGCAGATCCTGTTATTTTTGAAGTGGCAGAAGAAAGGTTTGAACAACAGTATGGGCAGGTAAAAAAGCAGGAGCTTGAAGAGCAGTTTTTAAGGTGCCTTATAAGAAAAAAGAAAAAAGTATTTTATGTTTGTGATAATGAAGAACAGAGAAAGAAATTTGAAAATTATATTCAGCAGAATTATTCAGATTTAATTATTGAAACATACGGTGATGGAATAGAAGAGGATAAAACAGAGCATATTATTAATAAAATAAATAGTGCTGATGCAGATGTTCTGCTTTTGAATTTTCATTCGCCACAGCAGGAAAACTTTATTAATAACAATAAACATCTCCTGCATGTAAGACTATGTGTTTGTATGGGTGACGGAATACGTTCAAAATACCCGGTAGGTCTTCGTATAAGCAAATTAAAAGGCTTGTTAGACCAGACTCTTTTTAAACGCAAAATTATGAAGTATAACGAATCAGATAGGTGAAAATAGAAGCAGAATCTCATCAAATAACTGGTGAGGTGGAAATAATGCTCTATAAAGTTAAATTCAGTAAATTGTACCGGTTCATCAGAATTATTCTGGGAACCGGTCTTTTAGCTTTTTCAGTAAAGTGTGTGTATGACCCATGTGGACTTGTAATAGGCGGTTTTTCAGGAATTGCGATAATCGTAAGAAAACTTACACGTCCGTTTATTGATGGTGGTATTCCGCTTGGAGTTACTACATTTGTGCTGAATATTCCTTTTTTTATAATTTCCTGGTTCAAAATGGGAAAAGCATTTGTCAAAAGAACATTTGCTGCAACTGTTTTTTTGTCATTATGGCTCATGATTTTGCCACAATATTCACTTACAGGAAATGATTATATGCTGACTGCAATTGCCGGTGGTGTAACAGGCGGTGCAGGAATTGGACTTGTTTTGTCTGTCGGTACAACTACAGGTGGAACAGACATGGTTGCCACGCTTTTACAGAAAAAAATTCCTTATATATCAGTGGCACAGATAATGGTTGTAGTAGATGCTGCAATAGTATTGGCCAGCAGCGGTCTTTTTGGCGTATTTTCAATAATTTATGCCGGAATTTCATTGTTTATACAGGGAAAAGTGTCAGACGGAATTGTTCTTGGAACACATTTTGCCAAAAGTGTGTTTATCATTACTGATAAGCCAAAAGAAATATCGTATGCAGTTTTAAAAGATTTAAACCGTGGAATGACATCAATGGAAGTTATGGGAGAATACACTGGGAAAAATAAAAGAATGTTGTTTTGTGTTGTCTCCAAAAAAGAAATAATTAAATTAAAAGACATAGTAAACCGATATGATAATAAGGCTTTTGTTATTGTCAGTGAAGCAAAAGAAGTTCTGGGAGAAGGATTTTGATGTAATCATAGAATCAGGTGATTTATGTAAAAAACATTTACGACATTACTATAAGGTATTAAATGGTAAAAAAATAGTCTGTTCGTAGTTAATTTTTACAAAAAAAATAAAAATATTGCGAAAAAAATGTATATTTCCTCTTTATTTTTTTTCGGTTTTGAATTATTATAGAATAAGCAATAGTAAAAACAGTAAAGGATGATGAGGCGATGATATCAAACCAGATTTTACAAAATACAGTTGACGGATTAAAAGAAATTACAGGAATTGATTTGAGTATATGCGATATGGAGGGAAAGGTAATTGCGAGTACATTTGCTGACAGCAGACAGGTTGATAATAATGCGGTTACGCTTTTTTCACAGTCAGAAGCAGACAGTCAGATTAAACAGGGTGGGCAGTATTTTAAGATTTATGATGAAAAACATCCGGAATATATTCTGATTGTCAATGGAGTTGGAGAAGAAGTTACAATGGTTGGCAAGCTTGCTGTATTTCAGATACAGAATCTTCTCGTTGCTTATAAGGAAAGATTTGATAAGGATAATTTTGTTAAAAATCTCCTGTTGGACAATCTGTTATTAATTGATATATATAATCGTGCAAAAAAACTTCATATTCAGACCGATGCAAAGAGAGTAGTTATTGTTATAGAAGCTAAAGGCGCAAATGATACAGGAGTTCTTGAACAGGTTCGTTCATTATTTGCAACCAGACATGATGATTTTGTTACAGCAGTAGATGAAGACAATGTAATAATCGTCAGAACAATTGATGAAAATGAAGGATATGAAGAATTGAATAAACTTGCACAGGCAGTGTTAAGTAATATTGATTCTAATGGTGCAAAGGATTATCATATTGCAATAGGAACAATAATAGGTGATATTAAGGAAGTTTCTCGTTCTTATAAAGAAGCTAAGATGGCGCTTGAGGTAGGTAAAATATTTTTTGCAGATAAGAATATTGTCACATACAGCACACTTGGAATAGGACGACTTATATATCAGCTTCCGATATCCCTTTGCAAAATGTTTATCAAAGAAATATTTGACAACAAGTCACCTGATGATTTTGATGAAGAGACTCTTACAACAATCAATAAATTTTTTGCGAACAGTCTCAATGTATCAGAGACATCAAGACAGCTCTATATTCATAGAAATACACTTGTATACAGACTTGACAAATTACAGAAGAATACAGGGCTCGACCTTAGAGTATTTGAAGATGCAATTACATTAAAAATTGCACTTATGGTAGTAAAATATATGAATTATATGGAAGAACATGATTGATTTTTGGAGGCAGTATGATTAGTTTAAAGAATGTCAGTAAAGAATATTCTGCCGGTATACCAGCTGTAAAGAATGTCAATCTTCAGATAGAAGATGGAGAATTTGTATTTATAGTTGGAAATAGTGGTTCGGGTAAATCAACATTGATAAAGTTATTGTTGAAAGAACTTGAACCTACTGAAGGAACCGTTGTAGTTAATGATATAGAATTAAATAATTTAAAACACAAAAACATACCAAAGTTCAGAAGAGAGATTGGTGTTGTATTTCAGGATTTCCGTCTGTTAAAGGACAGAAGTATTTATGAAAATGTAGCTTTTGCACAGAGAATCATAGAAAGACCGCCTAAAAAAATAAAAAAGCGTGTGCCAGAGATGTTAAAACTTGTCGGGCTTGCCGAGAAATACCGTTCTTTTCCAAAAGAACTTTCAGGAGGTGAGCAGCAGAGAGTTGCTGTTGCGAGAGCGCTTATAAATGAACCAAAATTATTGTTGGCAGATGAACCTACCGGAAATCTTGACAGCAGTAACTCATGGGAAATAATGAGGCTGTTAGATGCAGTAAATAAGAGAGGCACCACTGTGTTAGTTGTGACTCACAACCGCGAAATCGTCAGGAAAATGCAAAAGCGGGTAATCACAATGAAAAAGGGTGTAATAATAAGTGATACTCCGGAAGGCGGTGGAACAGGTGAGAATTAGTACATTATTTTATTTATTCAAACAGGGACTGAAAAATATTAAAAGAAATAAAATGTTTTCCCTGGCTTCAGTTGCCACAATGGCGGCCTGCATATTTTTGTTTGGCTGCTTTTTTTCGGTTGTAGTGAATTTTAAATACATGGTTCACAAGGCGGAGGAAGGTGTGGCTGTAACAGTATTTTTTGATGAAGATGTAACCGAGGCGAGGATTACCCAGATAGGAAAATTATTGTCGGACAGACCGGAAGCATCAAAGATAACTTATGTGTCAGCGGACGAAGCGTGGGAAAGTTATCAGAAAGAATATTTTGGAGATAATGCACAGCTTGCAGAAGGATTCAAGGAGGACAACCCGCTGGCTGATTCGGACCACTATGAAGTATATTTGAATGATGTTGCCAAACAGGATTCACTTGTAAAATATATTCAGAATATTGATGGTGTAAGAAAAGTAAATTATTCATCAGCAGTTGCAGATACATTGTCTGATGTAAATATACTTATCGGTTATATTTCAGTTGCTGTTATAGTAATACTGCTCGCAGTTGCGGTATTCCTTATAAGTAATACGGTAACAATCGGTATTTCTGTAAGAAAAGAAGAAATTGCAATAATGAAACTTATAGGTGCAACAGATTACTTTGTCCGTTCTCCATTTGTAATAGAAGGAGCAATAATAGGACTTGTGGGTTCTTCATTTCCATTAATTGTTGTTTACTATTTGTACAGAAATGTAGTATCATTTGTATTAGAAAAATTTACGATACTTTCATTAGATTTTGTGCCGGTAAGTCATATATTTTCATATCTTGTGCCGGTATCACTTATAATAGGATTAGGTGTAGGTCTTTTAGGAAGTATTTCTACTATTCGTAAGCATCTTAAAGTTTAATTTATAAAAGGAAAGTAACATGGCGGATTGTATGTATTTATCTGTCTGAAAAAATAAGATGCCGGATATACACTATGGAAGGATGAGCGTTTGAGGTGAAAAGACAAATAAAGGGCAGGGTGTTCCGGACTGTATTGTGTGGTGCTTTATGTGCGGCAGTTGCCATGCCGGTTTTTGCTGCAAATACAATTTCTGATGCACAGAAAGAAAAATCAGAGCTTGAGGACCAGCTGGGTGATGTTGAAGATACTATAAGCAGTTTGAAATCGAAATCCCAGGATACAGAGCAGTATATGGAGCAGTTAGACAAGAAATTGTCTGAGATAACATTACAGCTTGTAGATTTAGAAGACCAGGTGGAAGCAAAACAGGCAGAGCTTGATGAAAATCAGAAAGCATTAGAGGAAGCAAAGCAGACTTCTGATGAGCAGTATGACAGCATGAAAAAAAGAATCAAGTTTCTGTATGAAAATGGAAATGAAGCATATCTTGAAATGATATTAGAAGCAAAAAGTTTTGCAGATTTGGTAAATAAAGCAGATTTTGTAAAACAGATGTCAGAATATGACAGAAATATGCTTACTGAATATCAGCAGACACAGCAGACAATAGCAGATAAGCAGGTTCAGATTGAAAAAGAGTATAAGCAGATTGAACAGTTACAGGCGCAGACACAAGAGCAGAAAGAGTCTGTAGAGGCAATATCTGCTGAAAAAGAAAAGGAATATCAGGCATATCAGAGTCAGATTAAAGAATCAGAAACTCTTGCTGCACAGGTGGAAGAAGAGATAGAAGCACAGGAAACTATAATTGCAAATCTGGAAGCAGAGGCAGCAAGAAAGAGAAAAGCTGAAGAAGAAGCTAAGGCAAAAGCCAAAGCAGCCGCGGCAGCTGCAGCAGCAAGTTCAAAATCATCAGCCTCTCAATCAACAGATACAACAGACACTTCAGCTTCATCTTCCGTATCCGCAAGTGGTTTTGTTTGGCCATGCCCGTCAAGTACAAGAGTAACAAGTGAATATGGGTATCGTATCCACCCATTGACAGGCACTAAGAAGATGCATAACGGAATAGATATAGGTGCTTCAACAGGAACACCTATAGTTGCAGCTGCATCAGGAACTGTTGCAGCCGCATCATATAATTCATCAATGGGAAATTATGTTATGATAGACCATGGTGATTCATTATACACAGTTTATATGCACTGTTCTGCATTTAATGTGTCAGCAGGTGATACAGTTTCAGCAGGCAGCACAATTGCATTTGTCGGTTCAACGGGTAACTCAACAGGACCGCATTTACATTTTTCAGTAAGATTGAACGGTTCATATGTAAATCCGTGGAATTATGTAAACTAATTCAGAGCTTTAAAGTTAAGAATTATTTATGTCTGTTTTTACAGTCGGCACACTGATGAACAATTAACGGGCATGAATGCAGTGAATTATGAAAAAGGAGAAATTTAATGGAGAACAAAAAATCGTATATTCAGGGAGCATTAAGCGGTGCTGCTGTAATGCTTCTGATAAGTTCGGTTGTTTTTGCAGTAAGCTTTAAACATATTAACAGTCCTTCAACGGCAGTTAAAGACAATTCTGATGCAAAATACAAAGACATAGAGGAAATTTTAGATGATGATTCGGTTTCTGATAAATTAAAGGTTATTGGTGAGCTTTTAGATGTGTATTATTATGATGATATAGATACTGAGCAGGTTGAGCAGTATTTGTATAAAGGACTTGTTGCGGGAGTTGGAGACCCGTATTCAGCATATTATACAGCAGAAGAGACACAGAAATTAAATGAATCTATAACAGGCGTTTATTCAGGTGTCGGAATAACCATGTCACTTGACAGTGATGTCGGATATGTTAAAGTTATTAAAGTAAATAAAAATTCGCCGGCTGCAGATGCAGGTGTAATGCCTGGTGACTATATTTACGAAGTAAACGGTGAGAATATTGGTGGAATGGATGTATCAGATGTGGCAAATCTTGTCAGAGGTGAGGAAGGTACAACAGTTGACATCAAATTTCTGCGCGGTACTGAGTATGTAGATTATACACTGGAAAGAAAGAGTATAGAAGAAGAGACTGTAGAGTGGCAGATGCTTGAAAAGAATACAGGTTATATTATATTATCAAAATTTGATGTTGTTACAACTGATTCTTTTAAAGAGGCAATGGAAGACCTGAAAAATCAGGGAATGGAAAGACTTATAGTAGATTTAAGAGATAATCCGGGCGGAAGCGTTGACACTGCAAATGAAATAGGTGAATACCTTATTCCGAAGGGGATTTTAACTTATCTGCAGGATAAGGCAGGAAACCGTAAAGATTATAACTGCTCAGGTGATTCAACATGGGACGGACCACTTGTCCTTCTTGTAAATGAAAACAGTGCAAGTGCTTCTGAAATCATTGCCGGTGCTGTTAAAGATTATGGAACAGGAAAGCTTGTTGGAACTAAGACCTTTGGTAAAGGTATAGTTCAGACAACTACGACATTAACAGATGGTTCATCTGTAAAATATACATTTGCAAAATATTATACTCCAAATGGTGATAATATCCATGGCAAAGGCATTGAGCCTGATGTGGAAGTTGAGTTAGATTCAATTAACCGTGAGCAGGGTTACAGTATTGAGACAGATAACCAGTTAAAGAAAGCAATGGAAGTGCTTGACGAACAGGCAAAGTAAAAGAGGTGATATTAGTGGCTGATGAAAAGAACACAGATTTTAAAGAAGTGCAAGTACAGGAATCAGATAAAGATACTAAAGTTGTAGAAAATGATAAAAAGGAAGATAAAGACGAATATGAAAATGTATGTTATGTCTGTCGTCGTCCGGAGAGCAGGGCAGGAAAACTGATTCGGGCTGCGAAGGACATTTATATATGTCCTGACTGTATGCAGAGAAGTTTTGACAGCATGAATGCATTTAATTTTTCACCATCAGATTTATCAGGAATGGATTTGGGAGATTTAAGTAAATTTCCTAACATAAGTATGATTAATATGTCCGATATAAACAGAGAGATTCCAAAGAAACAGAAAATTAAAAAGAAAAAAGAAAAAAAACAGGAAAGTAAATTTGATATCAAATCAATCCCTCCTCCGCATATAATAAAAGCAGGGCTTGATGAATATGTTGTAGGGCAGGAGCATGCAAAGAAAGTCATATCAGTTGCTGTTTATAATCACTATAAGAGAATTGCAAATCAGACTTCTGATGTCGAGATAGAGAAATCAAACATGCTCATGATTGGACCTACGGGAAGTGGTAAAACATATCTTGTAAAAACATTGGCGAAGCTTTTAGATGTACCGCTTGCAATAACAGATGCCACATCTCTTACAGAAGCCGGTTATATTGGTGATGACATAGAGAGCGTTGTATCAAAATTACTTGCAGATGCAGACAATGATGTGGAAAAAGCGGAGAGCGGCATCATTTTTATTGATGAAATTGACAAACTTGCAAAGAAACGCAATACAAACCAAAGAGATGTAAGTGGAGAATCAGTACAGCAGGGAATGTTGAAGCTGCTTGAAGGAAATGAAGTAGAAGTTCCTGTCGGAGCAAACAGCAAGAATGCAATGGTTCCGTTAGTTACAGTAAACACAAAAAATATTCTCTTTATATGCGGTGGTGCTTTTCCGGAGCTTGAAAACATTATTAAAGAGCGTTTAAACAAACAGTCATCAATCGGTTTTGCTGCTGATTTGAAAGATAAATATGATGAGGAAGAAAACATAATAAAAAATGTTACCGTAGAAGATTTAAAAAATTTTGGAATGATTCCGGAATTTATAGGTCGTCTTCCGATTATTTATACATTAGATGCATTAACTAAGGATATGCTCATTAAAATTTTAAAAGAGCCAAAGAATGCTATATTAAAACAGTATAAGAAGCTTTTAGAATTTGACGAAGTAGAACTTCGGTTCGACGATGCGGCATTGGAAGTCATTGCAGAAAATGCAATGAAAAAAGATACTGGTGCAAGAGCGTTAAGAGCAATTATAGAAGAATTTATGCTTGATATAATGTATGAAATACCAAAGGATGATAATATCGGCAGAGTAACAATAACAAAAGAATATATAGAACACACAGGAGGTCCTGTTATAGATATGCGTTCGGTGTTAAGCCTTGAACAGAAAACAGGAAATTTGTAATATTATAAAACTTCGCACTGTATAATGTGGTGCGGAGTTTTTGCAATTAAAAATAAATAAGGGGACTGGTTTATGCAGTGTAATGAAGAGATGATTTTGTCAGAAGATTACATTGATTTAATTGTTAATTTAGCTTATTACGATATTGAGAGCATGCAACGAGGGTGTGCAATTTATGTAAACCAAAGAATAGCTAATCTATATGTTCCAAAGGCTGTAAACCCGCCAATTTCACTTGATTATTATGGATATGAAACAATACCAAAATTATATACTATAATGGAAGAGCGTGAGAATGTTTCAGAAAGTATATTTGCGGAAATGACAAACAGGCAGAAGCTTACAGGTGAAGGGATTTTAATGGGGTTTGTTGATACCGGAATAGATTACAGAAGTCCTGCATTTAGAAATTCTGACGGAACAAGCCGCATAAAATATATCTGGGACCAGAGTATATCAGGGAATACTCCTGAAGGTTACTTCTATGGAAGTGAATATACAAAAGAGATGATAGATGCGGCATTAAGAGCACCTGAACCTGAAGACATAGTGCCTTCACAGGACATAAATGGTCATGGTACTTTTATTGCATCAGTGTCATGCGCAAGTGAAGAGAGTGTTGCAGGTCTTACTGGAATAGCTCCAAAAGCAGATATCGCAGTCGTTAAATTAAAAGAAGCCAAAAAATATCTTAAAGAGTTTTTCCTTATCAGTGAAGAAAATACAGATGAGCGGCCTGTTTTTCAGGAAAATGATATAATGCTTGCCTTAAAATATCTGGAAGAAAAAGCAAGGGCAGAGGAAAAAGTTCTGGTTGTGTGTCTGGCAATTGGGAGCAGCACAGGTAATTTTGGAGCACTTCCATTTCTTTCATCATATATAACATATCTTTCAGAAGGAAGAAATTATATAGTTATAGGTACAGGAAATGAAGTTAATAAGAGGCATCATTTTTCAGGTGAAGTTGTATATGAGCGGCCGACAGAAATAGAAGTCCGCACAAGAGGAAATAAAACAGGTTTCTGGATGGAATTATGGGGCGAAGCTCCCGATATATATAGCATAGGAATAATATCTCCAGGCGGAGATAACATAGAGAAGATAGTATATAAAATTGATGAAACACAACAGTTTGATTTTGTATTTGAAAAAACAAAAGTAACGGTAGACTATCTGCTCTATGGCTCAAGAGAAGCCACACCACTTATAATAATAAGAATGATTCAGCCCTCAGACGGAGTCTGGAAAATAAGATTAAACGGAGAGCAGTTGCTATTTGGAAATGTAAATGTATTTCTACCATTAAGCGAATTTATTCAGGGGGAGACATATTTCCTTGAATCCGACCCAAACAGAACCTTGGTTAGTCCGTCCGGTGTAGAAGACGGATTTAGCATAGGCGCATACGATACAAGAACAAATTCAATGTACTATGCGTCAGGAAGAGGTTATCCCGTACAGCAGATAATAAAACCCGATGTAGTGGCAATGGGTGTAAAAGTGTTAGGTGCATCTAACAAAAATGACGGGACACTCAGGGCATATTCGGGAACAGGAATATCCGCAGCCGTAACAGCAGGAAGCCTTGCCCTGTTCCTGCAATGGGCATATGTATTAGAAAATGCTCCTGACATCGGCAATAAAATAGTCAAAAACTTCATGCGTCAAAGTGCCACCAGAAGCGATAACCGTCAGTATCCAAATCGGGAATGGGGATATGGTGCATTAAATTTAGACGCAATGTTTGCCTTGTTCCGCTATTCATGATATAATTAGCATAAGGTAAAAACAAGCGCATGCGAAGCAAGCATTTGTTTTTACCGTGCTAATTATCGAGAGAAAGGCATGCGAAAGCATGCAGATAGTGCTCGAAAAGAGCACGTTTTCTCGAGATAAAAAAACAAGCGCATGCGAAGCAAGCATTTGTTTTTACCGTGCTAATTATCGAGAG
>CAJJNI010000062.1 GCA_905193085.1 uncultured Lachnospiraceae bacterium
AATCCAGAATGGCGGACAGTATTTTGGAGAAGAAGTTGCATGGCGAATGGAAAAACAGTTAAAGAAAATCAGTTGTTCAGACGAAGAGCGGGCTCAGATATATGAGCTTATAAAACTAAATTCAGATAAAGTGATGCAGAAATTTTTATTTGCACTACAAAAAGAAGTTTCAAGTGAAGAATTTGAAGGGTGTATGGAAGTCCTTAATAACACACTGCTTAAGTAAATCTTCCCTGGTGAATCTGTGATGTGGTTTTCATAATATTTGTTATGTAAAATTATTACCTTTTGCATTCAGTATATTGAAAATGCATCATAGAATCATATTGTTTATGCTTGTCACATTTCGCCAGCCCGACAGCATATACTTTTTTGATGTTCTCCTGTTGATTATGCATTGCATTGTAAAACTCACACCAAAAACAGATTTTCTTGTATGAGTTACGCATTAAAGTTCGATTTTTACAGAAGTTCAAGCTTCTTTAAGCGAGTACATGTTCAGTGCCCGGAGTACTGTTTGAACGAAGTGAGTTTACGGAGGGCACTGGTAATAAATAGTACGAGCAAAGAAGCATAGAACTTCTAAAATCGGACTTTCTAAGTGAGCGAATACAAGAAAACCTGTTTGCGGTGTTCAGACAGTTACAATGCAACGCAATATGGAGAACATCTAAAAAAGTAAAGCTGTCAGAGGGCTGTCGGTTATCTGCGCATAAACAACATGATTTATTGATGCTTAGCAATAAATGTTATAAGCAAAAGGGCTTAAATTTTCTGATAACAAATATTATGGAAAGTTGAGTAGATGTTCTGTATATTTATATAGTGGAAAGGAAGTGATAATATGGCAATCCCAACAAATATAAAATCGCTCTTGTCAGGAGAAGTTGTTGAATGGGCGAGAATAGAATATAAGGAAACATGGGATGCGGCTGCATCTTTAAAAACTATTTGTGCGTTTGCTAATGATCTTGATAATTGGGGCGGTGGATATATTGTAATTGGTGTCAGAGAAGAGAATGGAAAGCCTGCATATCCTTTGTTGGGCGTTCCTGCGGATAAACTTGATGCATATCAGAAAAGTATTTATGCAAAAAGTAAGCTCATCAGACCGGCATACACACCAATAATAGGTATTGAATCATATCAGGACAGGCAGTTTATTGTTATATGGTGTCCAGGGGGAGATAACAGACCGTATTCATCTCCAAAAACAATGAAGATGGATAATAAAGAGCGCGCACATTATATTCGCAAGGCATCTAATACAGTTGAGCCATCAGACGATGAAGAAAAAGATTTGTTTAATCTGGCAAATAGAGTGCCATTTGATGACAGGATTAATCATCAGGCAGAGATGTCAGATTTGAATATTACTCTGATACGGAATTATTTAAAAGAAGTCAATAGTTCTCTGTACGAAAAGGCAAAAACAGGTGATTTTGTAGAAGTCTGTAGCGATATGAATATTATTAGTAATCTGCCAGAATATGTTAAACCTAAGAATGTTGGGCTGATGTTTTTCTGTATGGAGCCGGATAAATTTTTTCCGTGTACACAAATTGATGTTGTGCAGTTTCCAGACGGTTTGGGTGGGGATAATATTATTGAAAATACATTTAAAGGACCAATTCATCAACAGCTTAGAGAGGCATTGCAATTTATAAAGAATTCCATTATTACAAAGAAAATTGTGAAGAAAGCAGATAAAGCCGAATCTGAGTGGGCATTTAATTATCCCTATGCAGCACTTGAGGAGGCATTGTCAAATGCGGTTTATCACAGAGCGTATGATATCAGGGAGCCAATCGAAGTAAGAGTTGAGAAAGAAATGATAGAAATTGTTAGTTTTCCAGGACCAGACCGTTCTGTTACACAGGAGGGTTTAAGGCGGTATAAGGTATCTAATCGTAGATACAGAAATCGTCGTATTGGAGATATTCTTAAGGAGTTACATTTAACAGAAGGCAGAAACACTGGATTTGGAAAAATACTTAGGGCACTTGAAGAGAATGGTTCACCGAAGCCTGAATTTGAAACTGATGAAGCTCATAGCTATTTTATTTCCCGATTGTTCATACATGAAGCTTTTTTGAAAAATAATGAAACTATAAATGAAATAAAAAACGAAAAGGAGCCGAAAAAGAGCCGAAAAGGAGCCGAAAAGGAGTTAAAAAAGAGCCAAAAAGGAGCCAAAAAGGAGCCGAAAAAAAAAGCCGAAATAAAGCAGAATATATTAGATAAGCTTGCAGAAAACCCAACAATGACACAGACAAAACTTATGGAGGAATTTGCCCTGAGCAGAAAACAGATTCAGAATGCTGTCAGGGAATTACGGGAAGATGGATTGCTTGAAAGAGAAGGTTCTAACAGAAAGGGAAAATGGATTGTGAGAAAATAGGGCTTAAAGGACTTTTGATATTTGGCAAATGACTGTTAAGTTCAGAATACATTAAGAGGAGAAGTTTGATGAAGAAGAATACAAGATTTCCACTGTTTATTGATTTAAAAGATAAGCCGGTTATTGTATTTGGCGGAGGGAAGATTGCAACAAGAAGAGTTGAGACTTTACTTGACTTTAAAGCAAGGGTTATTGTTGTGGCACCTGAAGTTTCTGAAAGAATTTCACAGTTAGAGGAGACTGATGCGAGGATTCAGATTATTTATGCTGAGTTTGATGACTGGAATAATGCAGGTGGCTTTGATAATGGACAGCCGCTTTTTGTGTTAGCGTGTACTAACGATTCGGGTGTAAATGGCATTATTGCAAAATATGCAAGGGCATATGGGATAATGACTAATGTGTGTGATGATGCGTCAAATTGTGATTTCTATTTCCCGGCTATTGTAAGGGACGATGAGTTTGTAATGGGAATTACTGGAGATGGAATAAGGCATTCAAAGGTTAAGGAGTTTGCAGAGAAGCTGCGTAAATTTCTTGGCAAAAAATAAGGTTAAGGAGAATTTTATGAGAGAAGTAATTGTTGGCAGTCGTGACAGCCTTTTAGCAGTTGCGCAGACAGATATTGTTGTAAATTATATTAATGAAAAATGTCCTGATGTTGCGGCAAAAATGCTGACAATGAAGACAACGGGAGATAAGATTCTTGACAGAACTCTTGATAAAGCAGGCGGAAAAGGCTTATTTGTAAAAGAACTTGACAGGGCATTATTTGAGGGCAGAACGCAGCTTTCTGTACATAGTCTTAAAGATTTGCCGGTTGAAATTGACAGAGATTTGCCGGTGTTAGGCTATCTTGCGTCAGAGTCACCGGTTGATGTGCTGGTGCTTCCAAAAGATAAAAAAGAGATTGATTTTAATCTGCCGATAGGAACATCAAGCAGCAGAAGAGCAAGACAGTTTCTGGAGCTTTATAAAGATGCGAAGATTAAATCAGTTAGAGGTAACTTACAGACAAGATTAAAAAAACTTGACAGTGGGGAGTATGGTGCACTTATTTTAGCCAAAGCAGGACTTGTAAGGCTTGGTCTTGCCGGGCGTATAAACAGGGAATTTACGGTTGATGAAATAATTCCGGCGGCAGGGCAGGGAGTCATTGCGGTTCAGGGAAATTCTGTAGAAGATTATAGTTATTTAACACCGTTATTTTCAGAGCAGACAAGGCTTAGAGTTGTTTGTGAAAGGGCGTTTATTGAAAGACTTGATGGTGGCTGCAGCGCACCTATTGGAGCGCATGCACTTGTAGAAGGAGATAAAATAACTTTGTGGGGTTATTATTATGATGAAACTGTTTCAAAAGGAGTAAGAGGAAAAATTTCCGGTAATGCCTGTGATGGAAGAGAGCTCGCTTTTGATTTGGCAGACAAATTGAAAGGGGAGTAGGGCATGCGCAACAAAAATAATATTGGAATAGATGGAAAAGTTGAGGATAATCTGAATAAAAAGCAATTAAATATATGCGTAAATGATAAGTCAGATATACAAGAAAATAATAAGGTAAGAATAAGTGAGAAAGATAAATCGGATATGCATGAAAATGAAACGATAAGAATGAGTGAGAAAGATAAATCGGATATGTATGGAAATGAAACTATAAGAATGAGTGAAAAAGATAAATCGGATATGCATGAAAATGAAATGATAAGAATGAGTGAAAAAGATAAATCGGATATGAGTGAAAATGAGCAGTCATATATGAAGGAAAAAGGAAAAGTATGGCTTGTGGGTGCGGGTCCTTCAGATGTAAATCTTTTGACGGTTAAAGCAAAAGAACTGATTGAAAGTGCTGATATTATAGTATATGACAGTCTTGTCGGAGATGCAGTTTTAAGTCTGATACCAGTGCAGACAACTTGTATAGATGTAGGTAAGCGTGCCGGAAATCATACAAAAACACAGGAAGAAATTAACAGAATATTATGTGATGAAGCTTTGCGGGGAAAAAAAGTTGTTCGTCTTAAAGGTGGAGACCCGTTTGTTTTTGGCAGAGGCGGAGAAGAGCTTGAATTACTTGTTAAAAATAATATTGAATTTGAGATTGTACCCGGAGTTACTTCTGCTGTAGCGGTAGCAGCTTACAATGGAATACCTGTTACACACAGGGATTTTGTGTCTTCGCTGCATATCATAACAGGGCATAAGAAAAAAAATGAAGAGCTTGATTTACCGTTTGAAGCGTTAGTTAATACTAACGGAACACTTGTATTTCTTATGGGACTTTCTGCCCTTCCATTTATAATGAAAGGGCTTATTGAAGCAGGAATGGACAAAAATATGCCTGCGGCTGTATTGCAGCAGGGGACAACTTCCAAACAGAAGAAAGTAATTTCAACTATTTCAAATATAACTTCTGATGTTGAAAAGGCGGAAATACACACTCCGGCAATTATTGTTGTTGGTAAGGTGTGCAGTCTTTCTGATAAATTTGAGTGGTATGAGAAAATGCCGCTTTTTGGAAAGAAGATGCTTGTTACAAGACCAAAAGACAGAAGCAGTGCTTTAGCTTCAAAACTTAGAAAGCTTGGAGCAGAGGTTGTAGAAATTCCTGCAATAAAGACAGTAGAAATTGATATAAATGAAAATATACAGTCAGTTTACGCTAACATAAGGGATTATAATTACATTTTATTTACATCACCGTTTGGTGTGAAAGTTTTTCTGGGGCAGCTTAGAAAACTTAACATAGATATAAGAAGGATTGGAGACGCCAGAATTGGAGCAATTGGAAGTGCAACTAAGACTGCTCTTAACGAAGCAGGATTGATGGTTGACATAATTCCGAAAGTATATTCTGCAAAAGAACTTGGTAAGTATGTAGCCGAAGTTTGCACAGATGCTGATAAAATCCTGATACCGAGAGCTGAAATTGGAAGCCCTGATTTGATTGAAGAATTAAATAAATGTGGCGCGGCTATAACAGATTTAGCCATATACAGAACAATTAAAAACCATAATGAAAATGATATTTATGAAAAACTGCTCGCAGAAAAAGAAATTATGGCAGACAATTGTTATGTATTATTTACAAGTGCTTCTACAGTAGAAGGCTTTGTAGACATGGCGGGTAAAAAAGACTATAATAAAGTCAAAGCAATTTGTATTGGAGAGCAGACAAAAGCGGCTGCCGATAAATATAATATGAAAACATATGTGTCAGATAAGGCAACAATTGACAGTATGGTGGAGTTAGCTTTATCTGACATTTGAAAGGACTGGTTTTATGAATATGCAGATTAGACCAAGAAGGCTTAGAAGTAATGATGTATTAAGAAAAATGGTAAGAGAGACAAGAGTGGACAAGTCCTCTCTTATTTATCCGATGTTTGTCATTGAAGGCTCTGATATTAAAGAAGAAATTCCATCTATGGCCGGACAATACCGTTACAGTATTGACAGAATGGGTGAAAAATTAGAGAGCCTTTCCAAAAGTGGTATTGGTGGTGTTATGCTTTTTGGAATTCCGGCAAATAAGGACGAAGTCGGAAGTGGAGCATATGCACAGGACGGAATTGTACAGAAGGCATTTAGAGAGGCAAAAAAAAATTATCCTGATTTATACCTTATAGGTGATGTATGTATGTGTGAGTACACTTCACATGGGCATTGTGGTGTTCTTTGCGATAATGATGTTGATAATGATAAGACATTGGAATTACTTTCAAAAACAGCGCTTTCACAGGTTCAGGCCGGTGCCGATATGGTTGCACCATCAGATATGATGGACGGAAGAGTCAGGGCAATTCGTAATAAGTTAGATGAAAATGGATATATTAACACTCCAATAATGTCATATGCAGTTAAATTTGCTTCTGCATATTATGGACCGTTTCGTGATGCTGCCGATTCAGCTCCTAAATTTGGCAACAGAAAGACTTATCAGATGGATTTTCACAATCGTCGTGAGTCAATTAAAGAGGCACTTCTTGATGTGGAAGAGGGCGCAGACATTATTATGGTTAAACCGGCGGCAGCATACGGAGATTTAATCCGTGATGTCAAAGACCGTACAAATGTTCCGGTAGCTGCCTACAGCGTAAGCGGAGAATATTCAATGATAAAGACTACTGCGGCAGCAGGCTATATAGATGAACAGGCTGTAATGTGCGAAACAGCAATTGCTGCATATCGTGCCGGCGCAGATATTTATATTACTTATTTTGCGGAAGAACTTGCAAAATGTATGGACGAAGGAATAATTGGTTGAGAAAATAGGCAGATACATTTGTTGAATAAATCAATTGAGATAATAAATATGTAAATTCTTTAAATAGATTGATTGAGATAATAAATTTGTTATAGAAAATTACAGAAAGGAATATGATTTGATTTATTGTATTGAAAGGAAAGGGACATATGACTAAATCAGAGGAATTATTTAAGCGTGCAGTTAAAGTTATACCGGGTGGTGTTAATTCACCTGTAAGAGCATTCGGTTCGATTGGAACGACACCAAAGTTTATAAAAAGAGCTGATGGCGATAAGATGTGGGACGAAGACGGGAATGAATATATTGATTTTATCGGCTCATGGGGACCGATGATATTAGGTCAGAACAATGAGCTTGTAAAGGAAAGTGTCATTAAAGCCTGTGAAAATGGTTTGAGTTTCGGCGCTGCAACTAAGATTGAAGTTGAGATGGCAGAGCTTATTTGTGATATTGTTCCTTCAATTGATATGGTCCGTATGGTAAATTCGGGAACTGAAGCAGTTATGAGTGCAATCAGAACTGCAAGGGGTTTTACAAGAAGAAACAAGATAATTAAATTTACAGGCTGTTATCATGGACATTCAGACTGTCTTCTTGTAAAGGCAGGTTCCGGTGCAATGACACAGGGAGTTCCGGACAGTCTTGGAGTTCCTGCCGGTTGTACTGCCGACACACTTACAGCCGAATATAATTCACTTTCAAGTGTTCAGCAGTTGTTTGACAGATATCCAGATGATATAGCCGCAATTATAGTAGAGCCAGTTGCCGCAAATATGGGTGTCGTTTTGCCGCAGGAAGGATTTTTACAGGGACTTAGGGATTTATGCGATAAATATGGTTCTTTACTTATTTTCGATGAAGTAATTACAGGATTTCGACTTGCGCTTGATGGTGCACAGGGATATTTTGGAATAAAACCTGATTTAACAACATTTGGAAAAATAATCGGTGCCGGAATGCCTGTCGGTGCCTATGGCGGAAGACGGGAGATTATGGAAGTTGTAGCACCGCTTGGCGGAGTATACCAGGCAGGTACTTTAAGTGGCAATCCGGTTGCAATGGCTGCCGGAATAACGCAGCTTACAATATTAAAAGAACACCCTGAATATTATGTAAACCTCAACGAAAAAGCCGACAAATTCTTTGATAAATTAAAATCAGAAATACAAAAACTAGGTTTAAAATATCAATTAAATCATATCGGTTCACTCGGCTGCCTTTTCTTTACTGAAAACCCGGTAGTCAATTACGATACCGCAAAAGCTTCAGATACAGCGGCATTTGCAAAATACTGCCGCAAGATGTATGAAAATGGTGTTTATCTTGCACCGGCACAGTTTGAAGCAATGTTTGTTTCAATGGCACATAGTGAAGAGGATTTGGATAAGGTGGCAGAGGCTGCGAAATTGAGTTTGGTATAAAGGAGATGGTTACATGGGGAAAATACAATATAGTATTTTGCCAGGCTTATTTGCGGCAGCAAATCAGCAGTTTATAGAAAAATGTTCAGAATTGTATTCAAATCATTATGGCATATGGGGAGGCGAAGGAGTACATCCGAATAAAAACATAAAATTATCTCCTAATAAGCTTCAGGATTGGCTGGCAAATGAAAATGTCTCAATTTATTATGCAAGTGATAATGATAATATAATTGGTTATGCAATTGCATTTAGCAAAGATGAGAAGGGATATGGAATTGTAACATGGGTAACTCAGTTAGTAGTACATGAGGATTATAGAAATCATGGTATTGCTAAGAACATTCTTTTTTCTATCTGGGGATTTTCAAACCAGTTTGCATGGGGAATAGTGAGTGCCAATCCCTATGCAATACGCGCTTTAGAAAAAGCAACAAGACGAAGAGCTGTTCCAATAAGAATTAAAAAAAATGCCGTGAAATTAAAAAATATAGGAAGAGAAAATGTTCCGTTTATAAATGATGACACTGTGTTTGAAATAACCGAAAATACATCTAAAGTAAATACTAATTTTTTTGTTGAGCATTCAGACAATGTAAACAAAATAGCAAATATTACAAATGAAGAAATGCCATGGTTATTAGGGGAGTTGCAGGATGGATGGGAATGGTTTGCTTTTACTTTTAATGACCAGCCTCAAATTTCGCTGTCAATAGATGAGATAGAAAATATGGTTGCAACCGCAGATGATGTTGTAAGGCAGGCATACGCTAAGATGAATTTGTCTGGAGATAACCAAAAATGGATGAAGAATACAGCATCTGAAATAGAATTTGTTTTAAAAATTTCAGATAAGAAAATTACTTCAGCATATGATTTGGGGTGTGGAATTGGCAGACATTCAATTGAATTAGCTCGATATGGTATAAATATAACTGCAGTAGATTATATCAAAGAAAACATTCAGCGGCTGGATAAAAGTCTGGAAGAACAAAGTATAGAAAATATAACGCCTGTTTTAGCAGATTGCAGACAATATACAAATGATAAAAAAGCAGAACTTGTTCTATGCCTTTATGATGTTATTGGAACATTTGCTGATGATAAAGATAATATAAAAATTATAAAAACAGCATTTGATTTACTGGAGAATGATGGTATAGCAGTATTTTCGGTTATGAATTATGAATCAACATTGGCTAATGCTAAAAAAGCATTTGTTTTTGCTGATGAGCCAGATAAATTACTTACACTTGCCGCATCTGATATAATGGAAAAAACAGGTGATGTGTTTGATTCTGATTATTATATTGTAGATACAGAAACGCACATAGTTTATAGAAAAGAACAATTTTCATCAGGTACAGGATTACCGGTGGAAATGATAGTAAGGGACCGAAGATATACAAAGAATGAAATAACAGCAATGTGTGAAAATGTTGGGTTTGAAGTTCTGGATTCAAAATATACGAATGCATCAGGCTGGAATAAAGAATATGATGCAGATAGTAAACGGGCAAAAGAAATATTAGTGGTATGTAAGAAAAAATAAAGTTATCAGGGAGATAAGGTAAATATGTTGGACATGGAGGTCTGTTTAAATATATAAATCTGACAGGCAGAGTATAATCTCTGCCTTGTTTTTGTGTACAAAAAATATACATTATATTTGAAAAGGAGACAATGACTTATGATAAGATTTGATGATAAGGAAGTATACAACATTCATAAAGGCGAAATGACAAGAACTCAGATGCTGTGGATATCTGCTTAAAATTGAACAATCTTTACCAATGATGTTGCAAAATGAAATTAGTTTTTATAATTATAATGTGGTAAAAATATTTATCGCAGAACAATATTTTGGTATGGTAAAGGAGTTATTAGAATTACCTGTTAAACAGAATGATTTGGTAATGTTAATTGGGAGAAAGTCAGTGTTAGAAAATTGCAAATCATGTGATAATATTGATGTGACATATATTTATGAAAATAAAGGCAATAATCTGATTCAAATGGATAAAGATCCGCTTCATATCTCAGCAGATGGAGCAAAAATTATTGCAAAATATATTTGTAATAATTATTTAAATGAAAAACTAAATGTAATTCAAAACAGAAAAGATGATAATGGTTATATTCAGAAAGGTGAAATTATTCCTGAAGAAAGCAGACAGAAAATTTTTGAGTATTTGAAAAAAATAGAAAATAAAGAGATTAATGCTAAAGATAAAACTATCGGCTCAATTGTTATGAACTGTAATCCTTTTACGCTGGGACATCAGTATTTAATAGAGTATGCAGCTTCAAAAGTTGATTATCTGTATGTATTTGTAGTAGAAGAAGACCGTTCGTTTTTCAAATTCAAAGATAGAATTAAACTGGTAAAAGAAGGCTGCGCTCATTTAAATAATGTTTTTGTAGTTCCAAGTGGAAGTTTTGTGCTTTCATATGATACCTTGCCGGTATATTTTGAAAAGAGTGTGCATCAGGAAGAAAAAGTTGATGCAACAAATGATTTGGAAATATTTGCAAGATATATTGCGCCGGAGCTTGGAATAACAAAGCGGTTTGCCGGTGAAGAACCAACAGATAAAATTACTAAACAGTACAATGAGCAGATGTATATAATCTTAAAGGAATTTGGTATAGAATTTGAGGAAATACCACGCAGGTGTTGTGAAAATGAGGTTATCAGTGCATCGAAAGTAAAACAGCTTCTTAAAGAGAAAAACTGGGAAGAAATAAAAAGAATGGTTCCAGAATGTACATATGAATTTTTGTCTGAGAAATATATTTAACAGATACTAGTAAAATATTCCGAAACGGGAATATAAATTGCAAGAATATATAAAATGCGCTACAATTAAAATACTTTTTTAGAAGATATTATATATACAAAATAAAAAAATATTTACAGAAGGAGACAAATGAAACAGGATAATAATAAGAAAATTGCTATTATGCAACCATATTTTTTCCCTTATATTGGTTATTGGCAATTAATAAACACAGTTGATGAATTTATAATTTTTGATGATGTAAATTATATTAAAAGAGGGTGGATTAATAGAAATTATGTTTTATTAAATGAAAAAAAATATAGGATAGGATTAAACATCAAAGATGTAAGTCAGAATAGATTGATTAAGGATACTTATTTGGCACAGTCTTATAAAGATACAAATAAATTATTAGCAAGCATATTTCATGCATATAATAAGGCATCGTATTTTTATGATGTTTATCCTATATTAGAAAAAATTTTAAATACAAAATCAAACAGAATAGTGGATGTTTTAACTAAACAAATAGAAGAAGTATGTAAATATCTGAAAATTAAAACAAAAATAATATGTTCTTCTACATTATCAAATGATAAAGAAAAACATGGTGAGCAAAAAATAATAGATATATGTAAAAAACAGAATGCTAAATATTACATAAACGCCATTGGAGGTAGAGAATTATATAGAGAAGAAAATTTTAAGGAAAATGGATTGATTTTAAAATTTTTGCAAACTGAGAATATTGATTATCAGCAATTGGGAAATTATGATTTTCAGGCAAATTTATCGATAATTGATGTGATGATGTGTAATGCTCCTGACAAAATAGCACAAATGCTAAATAAATATAATTTAATATAATTAATTAATTGCCATTATATATTTACAGGGTTAAAATATCACAAATTATGTCGATATATATTATAAGAGATTTTGTTCAAGGATGAATACAGAATATATACTTTTGCGACATGGAAGTCTTTGCCGGGAATGAGGCAATATAAGATATATCATAAGAATTTATAAAGAGTCACAGAGGTTTTTTGTTATTTATTAATAGACAAAAGATTTCGGTGGCTCTTATTTTTTGTGTAAGTATGCAACGGGTCAAAGTCCGTGTCTGCATGAGATTTTCAGGACTGCTTCGATTACCTGAGA
>CAJJNI010000063.1 GCA_905193085.1 uncultured Lachnospiraceae bacterium
CATCTATTCCATTTCCGTGTATTGTCGCAAGAATTTTGCAACCGTTATCAAGCGCATGATTTATTGCATCATAATCGTTTCCTCCAAGCTCATCTACCGCAATGACGGACGGTGACATTGAGCGGAGCAGTATTTCTATACCAAGTGCCTTTGGACAACAGTCAAGCACATCACTTCTTGCGCCCAAATCATTTGTCGGAACACCCATATAACACCCGGCAAGCTCCGAACGCTCATCTACTACCCCGACACTTTGTCCCGAAAAATCATCAAAACCATCTGAAATCTGTCTTATAATATCCCGAAGCAATGTTGTCTTGCCACATCTTGGCGGTGAAATTATAAGTGTGTGTAAAAATTCATTATTCTTTACAACATACGGTATAATCTTATCGGCACAGCCCTTTATTTCATGTGAAATTCTTATATTTAAAAATGAAATGTATTTCATGCTTTTAATCTGTCCGTTATCCATAAAAACTTTGCCGCACACACCGACTCTGTGACCGCCCGCAACAGTTATAAACCCCTGTCTGACTTCATCTTCGAAAGCATATAACGAATAATTTGATATGTATTCAACTGTTTCCCTAAGTTCTTTGCTGTTTACAATATAAGCATTTTCGATGTCTGTTGTAAGTCCTTCATTACTGTTTTTAGAAATATAGAATTCCTTATTTTCTACTACAATTATCAGAGGATTATTTACCCTGAGCCTGAATTCATATACTTTATCAAAATCAATACAAATTCTTCCTATTCTCTGACGAAGCTCCATCGCAAATAATTTTGTAATTCCGCTTAAATCACCCATATTATCTCTTCTTCCCTATAATTTCTATAATCTTACATCTGTTCCTATCTCAATATATGAAGACAAGCCGAATTTATTCCAATAAAAAAAATCCATGCAAAAGTTTTTAACTTTTACATGGATTCTCTATGTGGGCGGCCACCAGATTCTGTTCTACACGAAACACAGACAACTGCCACACTAAACTGAGAAATTCACAAAATGTGTTTCTCATAATTATTCTTATAATTAATACTTGTGGAGTGTTTAACTATTTTACATCTTTGATGCTGAAGCTGATTCTTCCCATCTTATCTTTTCCGAGACATACAACTTTAACTACATCACCTAAAGTAAGGACATCTTCGACTCTGTTAATTCTCTCTTTTGAAATCTTGGAAATGTGAACCATTCCTTCTTTTCCAGGAGCGAACTCGATAAATGCACCAAATTCTTTGATGCTTATTACTTTACCTGTAAATACCTGTCCTTCTTCAAAGTCTGTTGTTATAATTTCAATCATTCTGATTGCTTCGTCAATTTTCTCTTTGTCTACGCCACAGACAGAAACTGCACCTTCATCTGTAATGTCAATCTTTACATCTGTACGCTCAATAATAGCGTTGATTGTCTTACCTTTCTGTCCGACAACATCACCAATCTTAGCCGGGTCAATTGTAATCTGTTTAATCTTTGGTGCTAAAGCTCCAACTTCTGTTCTAGGCTCTGAAATTGCCGGTTTCATGCAATTTTCCATAATGAACATTCTTGCTTCACGGCAACGCGCAATCGCACCTTCTACTATAGGACGTGTAAGACCATGAATCTTAATATCCATCTGAATTGCAGTAATACCTGCATCTGTACCTGTAACCTTAAAGTCCATATCTCCGAAGAAATCTTCAAGTCCCTGAATATCTGTAAGAAGAATATAATCATCATCTGTCTCGCCTGTTACAAGACCACATGAAATACCTGCAACCATCTTTTTAATCGGAACACCTGCTGCCATAAGTGACATACATGATGCACATGTAGATGCCATTGAAGTTGAACCGTTTGACTCAAATGTTTCTGATACGGAACGAATAGCATATGGAAATTCTTCTTCTGTAGGAAGAACAGGTACAAGTGCTCTCTCTGCTAATGCACCATGACCGATTTCACGACGTCCAGGTCCGCGGCTAGGTTTTGTCTCACCTACTGAATAAGCAGGGAAATTGTAATGATGCATATATCTCTTTGATGTCTCATTTACATCAAGACCATCAATCTTCTGTGCATCTGAAAGAGGTGCTAATGTAACAACATTACAAATCTGAGTCTGTCCTCTTGTAAACATTGAAGAACCATGAACTCTTGGCACAATATCAACTTCTGCTGCAAGAGGTCTTATCTGTGTAATAGCTCTTCCATCCGGTCTCTTCTGGTCTTTTAAAATCATCTTTCTTACAGTCTTCTTCTGATACTGATAAACAGCCTCATCAAGAACTGCAAGCCACTCTTCATTTTCAGCAAATGCTTCTTCTAATTTTTCTTTAATCTGACGGATATTCTCCTCACGAACCTGCTTCTCATCTGTAAATACCGCTTCTTCCATGTCAGATGGAGGAACAATTTCCTTAATTGCTGCAAACAGTTCTTCAGGAACTGCACAGCTTTCATAAGAATGCTTTTCCTTACCTACTTCTGCTACAATCTTATTGATAAACTCAATTACCTGCTGGTTAACTTCATGAGCTTTATAAATAGCTTCAATCATTTTATCTTCAGGAACTTCATTGGCACCGGCCTCAATCATGATAACCTTCTGTGCTGTAGAAGCAACTGTTAATTTTAAATCTGATACAAGATTCTGTGCTGCATTTGGATTTATAACAAATTCTCCATCAATAAGACCTACCTGTGTTGTTGCACAAGGTCCGTCAAATGGAATATCTGATATTGCTGTTGCAATTGCAGAACCAAGCATTGCAGTAAGTTCAGGCGAACACTCAGGGTCAACTGACATTACCATATTGTTAAGTGTTACATCATTTCTGTAATCCTTAGGAAAAAGAGGACGCATAGGTCTGTCAATAACACGTGATGTAAGAATTGCATTCTCAGATGCTTTTCCTTCACGACGGTTAAATCCTCCAGGAATTTTTCCTACAGAATACATCTTCTCTTCATATTCAACACTGAGTGGGAAGAAATCAATTCCTTCTCTTGGCTTATCTGATGCAGTTGCTGTTGAAAGTACAACTGTATCGCCATAATGCATAAATGCTGCTCCATTAGCCTGTTTAGCTACTCTGCCTACATCAACAGTTAAAGTTCTGCCTGCAAGCTCCATAGAAAAACTTTTGTAATTTTTTTCCATTTTTATCTTCCTTTCTTTTATTACAGAAAGACATTAGTGTTCCACAGATTATAAATATCTGCAGCTACATCCGAAACAACTGAAAAAGGCACGATATTTCATACACTTTTCAGTAGTCCCGGTATTATATGTCTTTCCGGGTATTATTTATGCCGGGCTAATTAAAATTTCCGGCAGATTTAATATCTGCATATACGCAGAAAAGGATGGATACTTTATGGGTATCCACCCTTAATTTTTTAATTACTTTCTGATACCAAGACGCTCAATCAATGAACGATATCTTTCAATATCATTTTTCTTTAAATACTCTAACAAACCTCTTCTCTGACCTACCATCTTGAAAAGACCTCTTCTTGAATGATGATCTTTCTTATGAACTTTTAAATGTTCTGTAAGCTCATTGATTCTTGCTGTTAAAATAGCAACCTGTACTTCCGGTGAACCTGTATCGCCTGGTTTTGTTGCATATTCATTGATAATTGCTGTCTTCTTTTCTTTTGAAATCATTTTTCAAAATCCTCCTTATTATTTAACCGCCAGATATTAAGAAAAAGGTCGGAGATTCCGCATCTCTGAATATTGGCTAATTACTCATACCTGTATATATTAACACATACAACTACTCTTGTAAAGTATTAATCCAAAAATCTTCTGATTGTTATCGGTGTACGATAAAATGCATTTGAAATTTTAATACCTGTTCTCTCTGTACTTGCGTGAATAACTTTACCACCGCCAATGTACATTGCAACATGGTTTACATGGTTTCCACTTCCGTAGAAAAGTAAATCTCCCGGCTTAACCTCATCTGCACTTACTCTTGTACCCATCTGTGACTGTGCTGATGATGAGTGAGGTAATGAAACACCATAATGTGAATAAATGCTCATTGTAAATCCAGAACAGTCAGCTCCTTTTGTAAGGCTTGTTCCACCCCATACATAAGGATTTCCAAGGAACTGTTTAGCATACTCAACAATTGATACTCTTGTTCCTGAAAGGCTGTTTGATTCTTTTAACTCTGTAACAGATTCTGCCTTTGGAAGAGAATAGCCTACAGTTGCATAATCAAGAGAAATATATCCCTGGTCGCTGTCGACCTGTACTTTAGCCCAGCCGTCCTGCTGCTCTAAAACTTCAAGTGATTCATCACCGGAAACTAATGCTACGATTTTGCAGTCTGTATTCATAGCTTCTCTTACATACAATGTCTCTGTATCAACAGTAGCTGTCATTGTCTTAATTTCATCTGCTTTATTCCATGCATCATCGCCTGTAAGAAGATATTCGCTCTTAACATAGCCTGTAACACTTCCTGATTTTATCTTATACCAGCCATCTGATTCTTCTAAAATTTCACAACCGGCATTCTTAGGCAGTTTACCGCAAAGACTTCCTTCTTCTGAAGCTTTATCTCTTATATTAAGATAATTATCTACATTCGCAACACCAAGATTAGAATAATCCGGCAGAAGCTCTTTGATAGATTTTTCTGTCTCCTGTGGAATTTCTGCAACTGCTGTTGCAATTGCATTATTGTTTGAAATTGCAACAAGCTCTGTCAAATCGAGCTTTAACACTCCGTCTGCTCTTTTAATTTCTGAAGCAACACCTGCTGTAACACCCCAGTCTTTAACTTTAGCAGAAGACTTCTGTGAAGCGGCACTGCTTGGTACCTGACTAGCTGCAACTACAAGAACTGCTCCAAATAAAGCAACTCCAAATACTTTAAGTGGTGTGCTTGTCTTAATTTTAATTACTGCATTTTTCAAACCTGATTTATAATCAACTGTGTAACCTTTTTCAAATCTATCGTTTTCTTTATTAAATAAACCTCTAAACTGCATGTAAACCTCCATAATGTTATATCCATTTGTTACATAATTGTTAACAGTTTTCTAAATTATTATAACATTTTTTACACATTTGTCAACTGTTACATTTTCATGCATTCCAGGCTGCATATATTTTCATGTTTTTATGCATTCTTAAGTGCATATATTCCAGACTTTAATCAACACTATTCAACATTTAATTATATGACTTTATTAACTGTCTTCCTGCTTCAACATCTGAATATAACTGGGTCTTTAATTTCTCTATCGATTCAAATTTCTGTTCGCTTCTTCTGAAATGTTTAAAATAAACTCTTGCGCTCTTTCCGTATAAATCTTCATCACAGTCATAAAGATAAGTCTCAAGAGTTGGTGCATATTCACCTTCAATAGTCGGTTTTCTGCCAAAATTAGTCATTCCGAAATATTCTTTGCCATCTATAATAACTTCTGAATAGTAAACACCGTATTTAATCTCAAGTTTTGCTTCATTCCACGGTATATTTATTGTCGGTATATTCCATGTACGTCCAAGCTGATTTCCCTTCACAATAACACCACCGGCACTGTATGCATATCCAAGAAGTGCATTTGCCTTCTCAATATTGCCATTCTTTAAGCACTCTCTTATTCTGCTGCTGCTTATTATTTTACCGTCTGACTGCTCTTTTTTCACTACTTCGATTTCAAACCCACATTCATCTGCCATTTGTTTTAACAGCCTGACATTTCCCTGTCGTTTATATCCAAAATGGAAATCTTCGCCGACAGCAATATATTCAGCCTTAAGTGCATCTCTTATAATGTCTGTAACAAATTTTTCAGCCGGCATTGAAAGATTTTTCAAATTTACCTGATATTCAAATAAAGTATCTATTCCGACTTCTGAGAGTATATTTTCTCTTTCTTCTGATGTAAGTATTGCTCTCTTATTTACATCATCATTATTATCTGACAATATGCTTCCTGGTGCTTTATCGAATGAAAATACGGTAGCATTAAGACCTTCTTTTTTCTTTTCTGTAATTTTGCGCATTAATTTACGGTGTCCCAAATGAACACCGTCAAATTTTCCAAATGTAACTGCTCTGCTTATATTTTCTAAATCTTTTACCTGATTTATTTTTTTCATCTGACCACTACCTTACTGCAACGAATAACTAAGTAAGCATAAACATCTTTTCCGGTACAAAACACTCTTTTTCCTGTTTGTATTTGTATATCGCCATAAACTTACCATCATTATTATATACTCTTATTCTGTCTGAATTTACTGATTCTGTAAACATGTTTTCAAAAAGTGCATTTCCGTTGTTTAAAATCTTTTCAAATTCTTCTGATACAACTGCTTTCTGTAAATCTTTAAATGCTGCATCAACAGGAACTATATATTCATCTATCTTATTTTCCGAAACAAGCTTTTCTATTTCTTCTAATTTAATTGCATCTTCAATCTTAAAATCTGAAACTTTTGTCCTGACAAGCTCCTGCATGCATGCATTACAGCCAAGTTTATCGCCTATATCTTCACATAAAGTCCTTATGTATGTTCCTTTTGAACAGGAAACTTCAAATGTAACCAGCGGTATTGAAATTTCCTTTATTACAATATTATAAATTGTTATGCTCCTTGCTTCTCTTTTAACTTCTTTGCCTTCTCTTGCAAGCTCATATAATTTTTTACCATTAACTTTGAGCGCCGAGTACATTGGCGGAATCTGATTGTATTCCCCGATAAAAGACAGAACAGCTTCTCTAACCTCATCTTCTGTAACATTTACATCTTTCTGACTGGTTACTTTGCCACTCATATCCTGTGTATCTGTCTTTATTCCCAGTCTCATAACTGCTTCGTATGTCTTATCCTTGTCGGTAAGCATATCGCAAAGCTTTGTTCCTTTTCCAAGACATACCGGCAGAACACCTGTAGCATCAGGGTCAAGTGTTCCTGTATGGCCTATTTTTTTCTGATGAAGTATTCCACGCAGTTTTGCAACTACATCATGTGATGTAAAACCTTTTTCCTTGTATACATTCAACATTCCATTATACATTGGCAGCCTCTATCTGTTCTTCTATCTTTGCAGAAAGATTATTTATAACATCATACATATTTCCATTCATTTCACAGCCGGCAGCTCTCACATGACCGCCACCGCCAAAATGCATTGCAATTTTGCTTACATCAACAAGTTCATTAGAACGCAGGCTTACTTTGTACTGCTGTGATGCAACTTCATACATGAAAATTGCACACTCAACACCTTTTGTCACCCTGAGCTGATTTACTATTCCGTCTAAATCTTTCGGAGTTACCTCGTAAAGATTCATCGTATCTTTCTTTATAACTGATACAATCGCTTTTCCGTCCAGAAATGTAATACTCTCAAGTAATGCTCTTCCAAGTATCTGATTCTGGTGGAATGTCTTCTGATAATATGTTTCATCTACAATTTTAGAAAAATTTATTCCTTTTTCCATAAGTATTCCGGCAGCCTGCATAGTTCCTGCAGATGTGCATGAATACTGAAATACACCTGTATCATGAGCAATTCCCATGTACAGACATTCCGCAGTTTCTTTTGATATTTTATCTTCTTCCATTGTGTTAAATACAAGCTCTGACGCAGAACTTGCATCTGGCACAATATAATTTTCATCAGCAAATGATGCATTACTTATATGATGGTCTATACATACAGTTTTCTTTGCAGCATTAAATAAACCATCTGCATCGCCCATCCTTTTTAAATCACCACAGTCTAACACAAAAAACAAATCATATTGCTTTGTATTACCTGTATAATTATGAACAATTTTATCGGAGTTTTTCAGAAAGTTGAAACTTTCTGAAAATTCTCCAATATATATGTCTGTTGAAATATCAGGATAGTTTTCGGTTATATAGTTATATAAACCAAGAGTTGAACCTACACAGTCACCATCTGGTCTGATGTGACCTGTAATTCCAACAGATGTTACATTCTCTAATAACGAACTTAACCTCAACATAAAACAGTTCTCCTTCTATTTGTTTACTTCATCTATGAGTTTTGACATTCTTACACCATATTCTATTGACTGGTCAATAATGAATTTTATTTCAGGTGTATTTCTTAAATTAACTCTTCTTGCAAGCTCTTTTCTTATAAAACTTGCAGCACTGTTTAAACCTTCAAGAGTGCTTTTCTGTGCCTCCTCATCACCTAACACGCTTATATAAGCCTTGCATGTTTTAAGGTCAGGAGCAACTTCCACTGATACAACAGAAGTCATGCTGCTGATTCTTGGGTCTTTTATTTCACCACTTATAATCAGGCTTAATTCTTTCATAACCTCAGCGTTTATTCTTGTATTTTTTACACTGTTCTTTCTCATAAAAATCTACCTCCTATCGAGGAATTTCTACCATGGTATATGCTTCTACCATATCGCCTTCTTTAATATCGTTATATTTTTCAAGTACAAGACCACATTCATAACCGGCTTTTACTTCTTTTACATCATCTTTGAATCTCTTAAGTGATGCCAAAGGGCCATCAAATAATACGATATTGTCTCTTGTAAGACGGATAGAACATCCTCTTTCAAACATTCCATCTAATACATATGAACCTGCAATTGTTCCAACGCCTGATGCCTTAAATGTCTGACGCACTTCTGCATGGCCTAAAACTTTTTCTTCAAATACAGGGTCTAACATACCCTTCATTGCAGCTTCAACATCTTCTATAGCATTATAAATTACACGATAAAGTCTTAAATCTACGCCTTCTCTTTCAGCAGTATTCTTAGCGGTTGCATCAGGACGGACATTAAATCCAATGATTATGGCATTTGATGCAGAGGCTAAAATTACATCAGATTCATTGATTGCACCAACACCGCCATGTATTACTTTTACAACAACTTCTTCATTTGAAAGTTTAACAAGACTCTGTTTTACAGCCTCAACAGAACCCTGAACATCTGCTTTTACAATTAAGTTAAGCTCTTTTACATTACCTGCCTGAATCTGTGAGAACAAATCGTCAAGTGACATTTTCTGTTTTGTATCTTCAAGCATCTTCTCTCTGCTCTGTGCTATAAATGTATCAGCAAAGTTTCTTGCTTCTTTATCATTAGCCATAGCCATAAATATTTCACCGGCATTTGGTACATCATTTAAACCAAGTATTTCTACAGGCATAGATGGACCTGCTTCTTTAACACGGCGTCCTTTATCATCTATCATGGCACGGACTTTGCCGTGGCATGCACCTGCAGCAACTGCATCCCCGACTCTTAATGTACCTTTCTGTACAAGAACTGTTGCAACAGGACCTCTTCCTTTATCAAGCTCTGCTTCAATTACAAGACCTCTTGCTTTTCTCTTCGGATTAGCCTTAAGCTCGCTTACTTCAGCAGTAAGAAGAATCATCTCAAGCAAGTCATCTATACCTTCATGGGTATGTGCTGATACAGGAACAAATACTGTACTTCCACCCCAGTCTTCCGGAACGAGTTCATATTCTGCAAGCTCCTGTTTTACTCTTTCGATATTTGCACTTGGTTTATCAATCTTATTGATTGCAACAATAATTTCAATCTCAGCAGCTTTTGCATGGTTGATAGCTTCAACTGTCTGTGGCATTACACCATCATCAGCTGCTACAACAAGAATTGCTATATCTGTAGAATTTGCACCACGCATACGCATTGCAGTGAACGCTTCATGACCAGGAGTATCAAGGAATGTTATCTTCTGTCCATCAATTGAAACGACATAAGCACCGATATGCTGGGTGATACCACCGGCTTCTTTATCAATAACATGAGTATCTCTGATTGCATCAAGAAGAGATGTTTTACCGTGGTCAACGTGACCCATAACACATACTACAGGTGGTCTTGGAATTAATTTTGATTCATCTTCTTCATCTTCTTTTAAAAGTTCTGCAATTACATCAACTTTTTCTTCTTTTTCACAAATGCAGTTATATTCAAGTGCAATTTCTTCTGCTGTATCAAAATCAATGTCAGTATTTATTGTTACCACTGTTCCTTTTAAAAATAACATTTTAACAATTGCAGATGGCTGAACTTTCATCTTGTCAGCAAGTTCTTTAATTGATAATGATTCAGGAATTGTAATAGTCTTAATTGTCTCTTCCTTTGGTTCCTGTGGCTTTGGCTGCTGTTGCTGCTGTGGCTTCTGTCCCTTTTTATTATTAGGGCGGTTATTTCCCTGATTAGGGCGGTTTCCTCCCTGGTTTGGACGGTTATTTCCCTGATTAGGGCGGTTTCCTCCCTGATTAGGACGATTATTTCCCTGACGATTACCATTAGAACCGTGATTTTGATTATTATTTCCCTGACGGTTATTTTTCTGTCCGTTATTTTCAGCATTATTATTTTTATTATACTGTTTTTTGTTATTGTTTTCTTTTTTGTTATTTGTATTATTTGTTTT
The DNA here is from genome assembly GCA_905193085.1 of uncultured Lachnospiraceae bacterium. Classification (GTDB taxonomy): domain Bacteria; phylum Bacillota; class Clostridia; order Lachnospirales; family Lachnospiraceae; genus CAJJNI01. The sequence goes on from CAJJNI010000063.1 coordinate 10,449, forward strand.
GCTGTTCTGAGGGTGATAAACACTGCTTACTGCATCATTTTTCTTTTCACCCTGCTTTTTAGCCTGTTCACTGTTCTGATTGTTATTCTGATTGTTGTTTGGTTTTTCCTGTTTATCTTTAGTTTTATTATCTTTATCGTTCTGTTTTTTATCCATAACCTTTTCCGTTGTTTTTACTGTTTGTTTATTTGCAATTCTACGAACCAGGTCTTCCTGTGAAGGTTCAAGTCCTGATGAAGCAGTTTTGCCTTTTATATTATTTTTTTCCAATATCTCTAAAATTTCTTTATTTGAAATCTCAAGTTCTTTTGCCAGATTATATATTCTTATATTCGCCATTCAGATTACCTCCTATTTCATCCATCTTTTTCATAATAGCATTTGCAAATCCCTCATCAAGAACTGCCATTGAAGAACGCTGTTGTTTTCCTATTGCTGCTCCAAGCTCCTCTTTAGTTGAAATAGTCAAAATCGGCACATTATAAAACGCACATGAATTAGTAAATTTTTTTACTGTGTTTTTAGATGCATCACCAGTTATAATGACGAGATATGCCTTTCCTGATTTTATTGCAGTTTCAGTAGAAAATTCTCCGCTTACAAGCTTTCCTGCTTTCATTGCAATTCCAATTAATGATAACAATTTATTCTGCTTCAATTTCCTCAAACTCCTTCTTTAACTGTTCATAAACATCAGCCGGTATTTTTACTTTTAATGAGCGTTCAAGCCCTTTATTTTTTATGGCAGCTTCAAGACAATCTTTTGAGAAACACAAATATGCACCTCTGCCGTTCTTTCTACCGGTACTGTCTAATTCGATAGTATCCTGCGGAGTTTTTATGACTCTGAGCATTTCTTTCTTATTCTTCATTTCACGACAACCTATACATTGTCTCATAGGAATTTTCTTTACAGTGTTCATTTTATCACCCATTCATTCACAAAATGCTTATTCTTCCTCAAAACTTATTTCTTCTTCCTGTGTCTGCAAAGCTTCTTTAGCCTGAGATTCACTCTTTATATCTATCTTGTAACCTGTAAGACGAGCTGCAAGACGGGCATTCTGACCTTCTTTACCGATTGCAAGTGATAACTGATAATCAGGTACTATAACTTTAGCTGTTTTATTTTCCATATCAGCTACAACTGATACTACAACTGCAGGACTTAATGCATTTTCAATTAAAACTGCCGGGTCATCGCTCCAGTTAATGATATCAATCTTTTCGCCTCTTAATTCGTTAACGATTGCATTAACTCTTGCACCGTTCTGACCTACACATGCACCAACCGGGTCTACATTTTCATTGTTTGAATAAACTGCAATCTTTGTTCTTGAACCGGCCTCTCTTGAAATACTCTTGATTTCAACAATTCCTTCTTTAACCTCAGTAACTTCTGCTTCAAATAATCTTTTTACAAGTTCAGG
>CAJJNI010000064.1 GCA_905193085.1 uncultured Lachnospiraceae bacterium
TTATCAATATTGAAAATTCCATTCCACCTGTTCTTCCAATTAGAACATCTTTTCCAAATACGCTCCTTAATAATGTTGCAATTTCTCTGATTATATTATCCCCAAATATATACCCATATCTGTCATTTACAACTGCAAAATTTCTGAGCATTATAGCACAAAAAATTCCATTTTCAATATATGTTGAATTCAATATATAATTATTAACAACATTTTCAAAATACGATCTGTTAAAAAACTGTGTAAGTTCATCTAAGCTGTTATCTTTTTGATTATTAATAGTATTATCATCATGTTCAAGTACAAATAAATATACCGGAGAATTAAATTCCATACCAACATAATTGGCTGTTGCTTTAACTTTGTAATCTTTATACATTTCTGTATTTACTTGCAATTCAAATTCTACATTAACAGGATAATCTTTAGATTCTATATTTATAACAGAATATAATTGGCTTACAAACTCTTCATTTTCTAATAAAATATTACTAAATTCATCATCAGAACTAAACATCTGATAAAAAATATGATTTGAGTACAAAATTTTAATGTATTTATCTAAAATAACAACTCTGGCAAGTCCACAATGCACATTTTCTGATAATTCATCTATTCGTTTCTGATACATAATTTTATCTGTTATATCAATTACGCTGACTAAGGAAACAGGCTCACCTTCAAAGTTAACTGTTCGCTTCATGCTGCATGAAACCCATCTGACCTGACCATCTTTTCGTCTTATTCTGACATCTATTTGTTTTTCCAAATCAAATAAAATTGCATCCGAAATAAATTTAACAGTACGCTCATAATCATATTCATGTATAATACTCAATAAATCATTATTATACAAAGTTTTAAATTCATCTTTTGTATATCCTATCACTTCATATACTTTTGAATTTGCATATGCTAATTTAGGCTGTTCTTCCAATGTAAATTCACAGATAGCACACTGTACTACTTCATTTAATGCATTTAAATAATGATTATAATACTGATTTTTAGCTTCTTTATCCTTAGACTTGATAAGTCCCACAACTTCCATTCCTTTCATATAAACAACTAATGAGGCTGATATTTTCTTAACATTGGTAAAACTTCCCGAATCACACTAAGACAATATTGTAAATGCTCTTCTTCTATATCATCATCGAGACTAAATCTTATATTGCTCTCCATCTCCTCTTTGCTTAAACCTATTGCAGTAAGTGTATCACTTCCTGCTCTTTTATGAGATGAGCACGCAGAGCCTGCAGAAACATAAATACCCTTGCTTTCTAATGTATGAAGCATAACTTCACTTCTGACCCCAATAAAACTTGCACTAATTATATGAGGTGCAGATTTTATCGTATCTAAAGAACCGTGAATTATAACATTGTCCAATTTCTCAAGTTCTTTAATAAAATTATTTCTGAGTCTGTATAAATTTTCTGACTTATTATTCAAATTTTCATAACATTCTCTGAATGCCTCTGCCATTCCTGCTATAGCTGGAACATTTTCTGTTCCTGAGCGCATATTCTTTTGCTGACCGCCTCCAAATAATATAGGATTAATCCTGACATTCTCACCTATATAAAGAAATCCTACCCCCTTTGGACCATGAAATTTATGACCGCTGGCTGAGAGTAAATCTATCCCCGTCTTCTTAGGATTTATTTTAAATTTACCTATTCCCTGTACACAATCAACATGAAAATATGTCTGGCTATTAGCAGCTTTAATAATATCAGCAATTTTCTTCAAAGGCTGAACAGAACCTATTTCATTATTTACATGCATTACTGAAACTAATATTGTATCTTCTCTTATAGCCTTCTGTAATTTTTCCAAATTAACAATGCCATCTTTATCCACAGGTATTCTTGTTATCTCATACCCCTGCTCCTCCAGATAAATCATTGGATTCTTTACGGACGGATGTTCTATCTGTGTAGTAATAATATGTTTTCCTTTTCTTATATTGGCAAATGCTGTTCCAATAATTGCCATATTATTAGATTCTGTACCGCCGGAGGTAAACAATAATTCCTTATCATTAATTTTTAATTCTTTACAGATAATCCTTCTTGCATTTACTATATATTTTTCAGCATCTACACCCTTCTGGTGCATTGAAGATGGATTTCCATAATCTTCCTGCAATACTTTCATCATTATATCGGCAGCACGCTTTGAGCACTTTGTAGTTGCCGAATTATCCAAATATACTTCCATTTCTTCCTCCAAAATTAATCTGAAATTTCTTCATCACACTGACATTCATAAGTTAACATTATCATTGACATTAATGCCATGCCGGCAGTTTCTGTTCTCAAAACTCTCTTTCCAAGAGAAACAGGTTTGATTCCATATTCCATTGCCTTTTGTATTTCATATTCTTCAAATCCACCTTCCGGTCCAATATAAAAAGCAACTTTCGTATCAGGTTTCAAATTAGACAGAAATTCTTTTGTCGATTTCATACCTTCTGCCTGTTCGTATGGTATACATACATTATCAAACCCAGCAGACAGTTTTATTGCTTCTTCAAAATCTATAACTTCTTCTACTTTTGGGATATAAGTTCTTTTAGACTGTTTAGCTGCACTTTCTGAAATTGAATTCCATCTTTTTAATTTATTTTCACGTTTTTTTGTATCCAGCTTTACAACACTTCTTTTTGTCATTACAGGTACAATCTCATTCACGCCTAATTCTACTGCTTTTTGAATAATAGTCTCAAACTTGTCTCCTTTTGGCAGTCCCTGAAATAATGTAACATTAGCCGGAAGCTCATGAGATACATCCTGAATTTCTAAAATATCCAACAATATCTCATTTTTTTCAAAGCTAGAAATGCTACATGTATAGCCAACTCCATCTTCATCACTTAATGAAATCTTTTCACCAATTTTCATTCTCAATACATTTTTTATATGATTTACATCGTTTCCCTGTAAACTGACAATATTATCACTTACCTGTTTAGCCTGAATAAAAAAATGATACATACTTATTCCCTCTATTTTCTTGCAACAACAGCTCGCCAATCGCCCTGAGCTGCAACATCTAAAATTTCAAAACCACACTCTTTAACTTTTTTTACAACATCCTGTTCTTTAGAATCTATAATTCCGGAAGAAATGTATATTCCGCCTTCTTTTAAACATAATGGTATTAGTGGTGTAAGCGGTATAATAATATCAGCCAGTATATTAGCTACAACAATATCATAACTGCCCTTACAATATATATCTTGTAAACCAGTATCAGTTATCAAATTTCCTGTAACAAAATTATACTTACTTCTGTCTAATTTATTGACTTCTGCATTTTCAAAAGATGCTTTTACCGCATTTTCATCAACATCTATTCCATCAACATATTTTGCACCTTCTTTTAACGAAACAATTGATAATATACCACTTCCACAACCAACATCTAATATTTTAGTATTTGAATCAATATACTTTCTCAACTGTCTTATACAAAGCTGTGTTGTCTCATGCTTTCCTGTACCAAAAGCTGTTCCAGGGTCTATCTCTATTACCTTTTTCCCAGCAGCTTCATCTGTAACTTTTTCCCATGTAGGTTTGATATAAATATCATCAACAGAAAAAGGCTTAAAAAACTCTTTCCAGTTATTTATCCAATCAATATCATCTGTGACAGCTTCTTTTATTGTACCCTCTCCAATATCCATAAATTCTCTTAAATGCTCGAGCTCATCTTTTATATCAGCCAACATCTGTGTATGGTCTTTACCTGCTTCAAGGAAAAAACTAAGATAAGCAATTCCATCATCTGGAGGAAGTTCCGGCAAAATATCTATAAACATTTTTTCTTTGTCCTCTTTTGATAATGGAATTTTATCTTCTATCTGCACACCTTCAACTCCAATTTCACCTAGTGTTGCACTGATAATATCTTCTGCATCTGTTATTGTTTTTATCGTATATTTATTCCACTTCATATTTTCCTCCAATATATTACACAATTAAGTATAGTTAATTTAATTATACCTCATATACTCTTAATTGTGAAGAAGCAGAATTATATTTTTTAATTTTTGCAGCAAATTTATTCATATATTCTATAATATCCATATTGTTCTTCATAATTATCATGCAAAATGTATCTTCTTATCCTGTTGCTCATACAAATCTGGGGAATAATATATTTTTTGCTTATGTTACCCGCTCCGTCTATAGCAACAGCAATATAATAATCACTTTCAGCTGAAGTTGTAACATCATATTTTAAATTTAATATATTATTTATAACAATATTATTATCATAATTTTCAACACTGTTTATACTTTTATTATCCTGACTTTTCAACACCAATCTTTTTATTCCCGAATAAATCTGATTTTCATCTTCATCTTTTGCAGTAATATTTATAGCATTTCCAGACAGACAATAATATGACTTGTTTTCTTCAGATATATGTGCTTCAGATTCTAAATCATCTATATTTATCTGAGGTGCAGTTTTATCTATTTTTACAACAAAATAATACTTATCAGAAACATTTCCGGCTTTATCTTCTGCAACCATATAATATAATTCTTTCTGTTCTTCCGTAAATAAAATTTCAGCAGTATCCGAATATATCTGATTTATCAATTCATCATTATTATTATAAATTCTTATATTACTGACACCACTTAAGTTATCAACTGCCTTAACATTTACACTGATATCGCTGTTTGACCAGCCATATTCTGATTGCAGGTCATTTATTACAGGTGCATTTAAATCAACAGCAAATGAACTTCTTATTGATGTGATATTCCCAACATTGTCATATGCTAAAATACGGTACATAAATTGTCCCTCTTTTGAATATGTGAAATAATCCAGACAATCATCTTCCCTTTTTGTTTCTTTACTGTCAAGCTTTTTCCATGAATAATCACCATAGTAGTCTAACTGTAGTATAGTATTTTTGACTCCTGCACCCTCATCTTTACAATTTAATTTTATCTTAAAAGCCTCCGAATAATCCGACTTATTATACCAGCTTTTTAAATTTTCTACTTTTATAGCAGGTCCTTTTCCATCACATATTACATTGATTTTATCATTATTCTTCGCAGTAATAAGTTTAAGACTTTTGTTAACACTTATTAATCCATTTGGTGAAATCAAACTGTTTTTTCCATCACAATCATCTCTGAATTTACCATGAATTATATATTTTAACTGCGACGAATTATTTTCTCTTGATTGATTTATTGTCATTGCATCAATTAAATTATCAATATGTTTATTCTTATAGTGTGAGTTATTATTATCACCAACATTATTATCTAACGGTGTTAATATCCATTGCCTGCCAATCTGATTTTGATAAGGCTGAATATCAATTGCTGCAAAAGGCAGTACATAACAGCCACCTTTCAAATCAAACTCAGCCTTCGCATTAAGATAATATTGCCTTACCTCATTTTTTTTGCCTGAATAATATAAATAATCTGCTTTATCTGTTGTTATCTCTACCGGATATATTCCATAAACAGCCAGTTTTGATAAGTCAATAACAACAGGTTCACTAATATTTCCTGCATAATCAATTGCTTTAATATGCAAAAACTTCTTCTGTGCACTGCAGTCACTCATTGTTATTCCATTTTCATTATCTTCTTTCAATATCTGTGCTGCTTTATTTATATCAAAGTCCTTATTTTTACTTTCATTATCTAAAATGTAATAATATGACTTTATTCCTGTAATGATTTCTATACTTTTATAATCAGAGCTGTCAATCAGTTGATTTTCTAAATCTTTAACATCAACATAATAAAAATATTTATTACCAAAATCCTCACCATTAAATTTCATATTAACCTTATTATTTTCTGATAATGTTATTTCAGGAGTATATACTTTTGGAGCTGTCATATCCTGTGCTGATGCATCGAATTTATCAGCCTTACCCAATCCTACTGATTCTTTTCTATATGAACTACATAAAACATTAGCAATAAGCTTTCTCTCATCTGATAATGACTCATTTCTTCTGTGACCAGTCTGTATTGCATAACAGGCATAATTGCTTGAAACACTACTTAAATACCAATTGTATTTTAAATTTGGATTATCTGAATATGCTTTTCTTATCTTTTCAGGCAATATATCATAATCATTATTAACAAAAGACACTATATTATTTTCATTTTTTACAAGTCCCATCCATGAGGTATGAGTTTGTGGTACATTTAAATCACGATATGCTCCATTTTCTGAAAGAAGATTATACGGAAATGTTGTGAGTGCTGAATCCTCAACCCTCTTACTTTTTGAAAATCTTACAGTTACAGATTTATTTAAATTACTGCCACCCCAAATCTGATAATCAATCGGAAGATAATTTTCATAGTCATTCTTTTTACTAAATGAAGCATTGGCATATTTCTTTGGAATTTTATTAAAACCTGCTAAATCATACAGATTACACATATTTTCATGTTCAAAATTTCCTGTAAATATTCCTTTATCTGCAATTTCATATCCTATCGTATCATGTCCAAATATAACTCCACGTCCACTTTTAATGTATTCCCTTACAATCCGGTAAGTTTCTTTATTCAAATCATTCCAACAATTTGCATCCCATGTTCCGAAAAAAATTGTATCATACTGCTTTAAATTATCTATACTTTTGATATTATTATTGAATTTCTTCATTGACATCTGTGAAATTTCAAGCATTTTAAAACCATTATAAACTGACAAATCTTCATATGTAAATGTCTTATCTTTCTCAGAGTATTTACCCCCTTCAATCCACAGCCTCAATGTTGCAGATGCTGGCAAAGTAGCTGTTCTGCCATCAGTATATTCATATTTTCCATTTTGAACAGCATATACTTTTTTCATTATCTCTATATCTGCATCTTTATATTTTTTCTTCAATTCTTCTGATATAACAAAGCTGTCATTATCTGGATAAACATTTAAAACTCTGATTTTATGAGGATAAACTGCTGAATCATGTTTATTATATTCAAACCCTAATCCTATGTTTTGCCAGTAAATCCCATCTGAACTTCTTTTAATTTCATATGTATAGTCTTTATTCTTTATCCCACTTAAATTTAAGTCAATTGATACCCCTCCATATCCATTAGAAGCATTCGGCAATGAATCCAGGCTAAACTCTATATCTGATGCATATACTTTTTTTATAAAACACAACACTGATATAACTGTAAAAAAATGCAGTAACAATAAAAACTTTAGTTTATTTAATCTGCCACAAAACATATAATCCCCCCATTATTTAAAAATATCAAAAATAATTCCTGCCCATATAACTGAATATGCACTTATTGCTGCAAATGGAATTACTGCAATATTGCAATTTGAAACCTTTTTATATTTAAAAACAGAAAGTATACAATGAACAATTAATATTTGAATTTGTATACATATAAAACATAAAATGCTTATAATTACATAATGTTCAGAACTTGAAGCTGCCAGCAAAACTATTCCTGCCATTACTACAGCATCTGCCAATTCATATATTCCAATCAGCCCCAACAAATAAAAATAAAATACAAGTATAATTGCACCTGCACTATTGATATCATAATTATATAAAACATTCCAATATATAAATATTGCTGTAAACATATAACAAATAAGTAAACTGTTGTATACTTCCTGTAATTTAAAATCCATATATGCTAATGCAAATAATAATGACATAAAAATTAAAACACCAACAGATACATTATTAGCTGCAGGTCCAATCATCAAAACAGTCGTCACCCACCAGTATTTATTTGGATAATAAATTTGTGGCTGGCAGCTTATATCATATTTTTTTGTAACTCTGATAATTTTATCCAGACAATATTGAATAAAAAGTATCTTTAACACGAATTTTAAAATATACTGTGCCATATTAATTATTTTCTACTTTTTTAGTAATTCTAATTGTCCCCTTATTAAAAGCAGAATTAAATCTGTCAAATTCACTCTGTTCCATCATTATGTTAAATGCCACACTGACTGATTCCGTATTTTCAGGCAAAATTTCTAAACCTCCTGCATCAAATGCCTTTAAAATCAAAACATCTTCCATCCGCTCCTCTAAGCCTGTATCTGTATTAAAAACACATAAGTCCACTATATCTCCGGTTCTTAATATTCCACCCACACAATACTCAAAAGAATTAACTTTAACTCCAACTTCAACCGGATTTTCATATTCTTTTACTTTTTCATCTACACAGGAAAATTTATCTGCATAAATAATTTCATTTTTCTTAAGACTATAGTTTAACAAAATTGCCCCTTTTTCAGCTATCCAGCTTTGTAATTCATTCATTGAGTAAAATGACTCAGTAACACAATCTTTATTCACTTCGATAATCTTAAAATATTTATTCAAATCATCTGCATTTATCTTAGCTCCCGATTGAATGTCCTTTGTTGCAACAACTACCTGTTTTGTCTGATAAGATTCCAACGACAATGTCTGTATTTTCAATAATAAAACAAAAAATAAAATACCCGCTAATAAACTGACTGTTGCAGCAAAAATCTTTCTGTTATGCCTTTCTTTTTTTATTACATCACTTCTTCTCAAATAAATCCCCCTTTACTATCTTTTATCAGCCTGTGTCAGAAATTGCTTATGACAATCTGCATATGTATCTCCCCATATCTTTAAATTAAAATAAACATCAGCAAAAACACTTGTATTTACAATTTTTATCCCATTAGGTGCATAAACAAACTTATCTTTCTTATGAATTTCATTTACAATCCCATTCTCATCAAATTCGTAAATATCAATGTTCTTATTGTCATCGGATTCTTGATTTCTGTCATATGATATGTTATATATTATATATTTTCTGACATATAAATTGTTTATCATATCGTTACTGTCAATATTTAAATTTAACTTTAAAGTATCTTTGAATAAAGAGTAGGACTCATAAGGACTTTCAACTACCACATCTGCTTTTCCGGTAATAAATGTGTCATGAAATTTTTTTATATCAATCGACAGCCCTGCCATACATGAAGCAGTAACAGAATCCTCTACATCAACAAATACTTCATTTGAAATTCTTAATCTGATACAGTAAATCATTATACAAAACAATATACATACCATCATAAGAGAAGTGACACAGGTAAGCATTATATTTCCTGACGCATATGTAATAATCTTTAACTTTTTTAAATCATTACAAAACAACTTAACTCTCCCCCTGACTAATATATTGCTGTAGTGCATTTCTCCACACAGAAGTCTTTTTTTACTTTAGTTGAATCATTAAACTGCCATAAAAAAACATTTACAAATTTTAAATTTGAACATTTATATTTTCCTGAAATTTTCAAAGTTACAATTTCACCACTTTCTACTTTTGTATCTGTTGTACCTAAAAGAGAAATATCTTCAATATTTTTATCTTCTAGCTCTGACAGAAGTTCACTTTTATCTTCATTTGAAAGATAACCAACTGTCCCCATTCTTAACAAATATTCTCTTGTGATTGCATTTATAGTTTCTTTTGTCTCAAAATCTGATATCCATGATACATAGCAAAGAGCAAGTATACCTGTGACTAAAATTGTAATAACAACAGGAATCATGTCTGATACAACAGTAGACGCTCTACATCTTCCTGTCGGTAATCTGACCAGTTTTTTTATATATAAATCAATCACATTAAACCCCCAAAGCTCCGTTAATTTTTGTTGTAACATCTGTCATAAAACCAGTCAACAGTGTTGAAATTTTATCTTTAAAAATTAAAACTAATGCTACAGATATGGCAATCATAACAAGTGCTACGATAAGCTGTTCGTTTCCCTCCTGCTTTTTACACATAAACTGAATAACATTACCTTTTAAATTATTAATTGAACCTCTTGCTTTATTATTTTTTTTACGCATAATTTATTTACCCCCGTCATTTTTATTTTGAATTTTTCATTATCTAAAAGAAAAAGCTCTGATTAACTGTGAAAACATAGCATATACAACTATAAGTAATATTGCAAAATATACTGCAAGCTGGTATATAAGCATTTTATTTTCAGCTCTCCTTTTTTCTTTTTCATATAATGCCTGTTCGACATCATGTATCTGCTGTGCTATATCCTGAAACATCTGAACTGACTGACCACTCTGTACGGATTGCTCGATTGTCATAACAAGCATATCTATATAAATATTTTTAAACTTTGAATTGAAAATTTTTAAACCACTACTCAGATTGTGTTTCGTATAAATTTCATTGGTAAGCTCCATAAGAGCTTTCTTAAGTCTTGGCATCTGCACTAAAAGCTGACATTCTGACAAAATATCCGTTATATAAACTCCTGATTTACTCTGAATCTTTAATGTATCATAAATCAGTCGTATATCATTTAACATTATTGAATTGTCTGATTCATTCGACATCATCAAAATCAAATCCGGAATTGTATACCCTATACCAAGTGTCACAGTAAGCACTACACATACAGACATAAAACCTGCTCCTCTAAATAATGAAATTACGACTATTGCCAGCAATATTGATGAAACAAATTTTATCGAATAAAAGAAATAGACTGATATATCTCTTCCCAACATATATGAAACTCCCATCTGTCTTAACCAGACTGTTTTCAGTTTCAAATGCCTTTTAATAAAATTCTTTTCTTCTAATACTGCCTGTGCTACTCTGATAAATGTCTCTGATTTACTAAGTGCATCATTTCCTGCTTTCAAAAAAATAAACGAAACCAATACTGAACACAATAATGCTATTATTAAACTTAAAGTCCTCAAAATCTCCTCCCTGCTAATTTATAGTATAAAATATAACTAACAACTGTACTATTTAATAACTAACTCTCATGCATTTAACTTTTTTATTGAAAAAGAATTTATTTTACATTCGTAAAAGTTTTTTAATCCCTGTCAAGCTTTATAAACTGCCATATACCGGCAACACATAAAACAGCTATGTAAATAATTATAATAATTCCAATAACATTGCTGCATAACAGTTTAAAAACCCCTCCGTCTACAAATCCATTTACTAATCTTATGATAATTATTCCAACAATCATCATAACTAAAATATTTGCCTTTGCCGACTTGCGGATATTATTACATTCCTCATGCGATTTTATATAATGTTGAACTGACACCCTCATATCATTAATTACTTCTTCATAATTTGCCTCATGCCTTCTGCACATATCAAGGTTTTGTATTATTTCACGCAGCTTTCGGTGTGGAAGCTGTTCCTTCAAATGACTTAATGCAGTCTCAATCTCACCTGTATGAGTAGCTTCCCACTGAAATTGAAGAACTGAAAATTTTAATGGTTCCTCCAGATAATTTCCACACTTTGATATTATGTCAACCAAATCGTCCGATGTTTTAGAGTAATTCTGTAACAAATTAATAAAAATCATAAGCTGATTTTCAATTTTCTTATACCGGCTTATTGCACTGATGTATAATACTAACCACCATATAAATACGGACATTATTCCTATACACAGAGAAATTGAAATCTTATATGTAAAAATATAACAGATTCCTGTTGCAGCAAAAAATATCAGAACACAAATTGAAATATACAATTCACTGCTTAGATAACTATATACATTTCTCCACCCGGATTCATCTATAAGCCTGTCAATTTTAGTAATTATTCCCCTCTCTTTTGACATTCCAACAGATTGTTCCTGTGTAATCATATGCTTTCTTCGGTTAACATAACTGCTCCATCTTATATTTCTGAAATTAATCATGAGAATTTCAAATTTTCCACTTTTAATAAAAACATGAATCAAAT
>CAJJNI010000065.1 GCA_905193085.1 uncultured Lachnospiraceae bacterium
ATCGGACTTTCCGTATGTGCTACAATTATAAAAGCTCACGGCGGTGATATATGCGCTGAAAACTTAAAACCAAACGGCAGCATTTTCCGTTTTACTTTATTATTGGAGGAGATTGAAAATGAATAATAACAAATATAAAATTTTGCTTGTTGAAGATGAACGGAATATAAGAAACCTTGTTTCTACAATATTAAAATCTGCTGATTATCAGGTTATAATCAGTGAAACATGTGCATCAGCAATTACAATGTATTCTTCACATATGCCCGATTTAATAATACTTGACTTAGGTCTTCCTGACCAGGACGGAATATATCTTTTAAATACGGTCAGAGAAAATTCCCTGACTCCTATTATTGTTTTATCTGCCCGCTCTAATGAAAATGATAAAGTTCTTGCACTCGATTCGGGGGCAAATGACTACATAACTAAGCCCTTCGGCTCAGCAGAATTACTTGCCCGTGTACGAACAGCTTTAAGAAACACACGTCACAGCAGCGATAATGGCAAACTTCCAGGCGGAAAATTTACACTTAACGACTTAACTATAGACTACGACGCCCGTCAGGTCTTTATCGGAGATAATGAAATCAAATTAACCCAGACTGAATATAATATAGTTGCATTCCTGTCCGAACATGCCGGCAAAATGATGACTTACAAAACAATAATCAAAGCCATATGGGGATATCCTGATGAGGGGAGTACTAAAAAACTTCAGGTAAATATGGCTAATATCCGTAAGAAGTTTGGAATAAAGCCAGGTGAGGCAAGCTACATAATAAATGAACTTGGCGTTGGGTACAGAATGAATGTGAAGTAAAACCAATTCCCTTACACAATATTTATAGCAATTCCCAATACTGCTGATATTACAATAAGCAGTATTGGCGATAAATTCTGCTTTTTTATTTTCTTTACGGTAAAATCAAGCGCGGCAATTATCACAAACATCGTTACTCCCTCTATATTTATAGAGCATTTATTTCCTATTACATCTATCCCCAACATTGTGCTTATAGCCATAGTTATGGCTGTTGCAATTATAAGACCTACAACGCATGGCCGCACTCCCGATAAAAAGGCGGCAACAGGCGCATATTTTAACAAATTGCTAATTACTGCAGCAATTATCATTATTATTATAAATGCTGGAAGAACTACGCCAATTGTTGCAGCTAATGCCCCTGGCAGACCCGCCTGAGAAGAACCGACAAATGTTGCCATATTAACTGCCAGAGGTCCTGGCGTTGACTCTGAGACTGCCACAAAACTCAAAAATTCACTTTCACTCAGCCAGTTATTTGAAATCACAGACTCCCTGACAAGTGAAATCATACCGTAACCGCCGCCAAAAGACACAGCTCCTATTTTAAGAAACACAAAAAATAATTTTAAATATATCATTTGTTATTTTTCCTTTCTTTCATACAATTCGTCAGAAAATAACACATTATCCCGAGCATTCCGCATATTAATATATAAAATATTGAAGAAAACTTTACTGAAAACAGTGAAAATACAATCATAAATGCTGCTACTATAATTACTATAATCCGGTTTAACATATTTTTATCAAGGTTTTTAAACATTTTTATTCCGGCTGAAAAAATAAGATATATTACGCAAACCTGAATACCTTTAAAAGCATAACCCACATATGACAATGCTAAAAATCTGTCAAAAAATAAGGATATTATGTAGATAGTTATAAATGATGGTATACTTACTGCTATCGTTGCTGCCAGTGCCCCGAAAAATCCTGATGTTTTATAACCTATATATGTCGCACTGTTAATAGCTGCAGGTCCTGGTGTTGACTCGGCAACAGCAACCATATCAAGAAATTCGTCTCTGTTAAGCCATCTTTTTTTTGAAATAACTTCATTTTCCAGAATGGCAATCATCGCATATCCACCCCCAAATGTAAATGCTCCTATTTTCAAAAATGTCATGAATAAATCTAATATTTTTCTCATCTTAAAAACTCCGTAAAATTCTTTCCATAATCTATCTACAGTAATTCAGCAAATAAACGAAGCAACAGCTGACCAAATCTTAAAGTTGCACTTCGTCCTGTTTTATACTTTTGCGTAACTTCATTGCACTGTAAAAATGTCTTTTCAAAATCTTCTTTCACATCATTAATAGCATCACAATCTGCCATAAAACAGCCATTTTCAAAATGATGATACAGACTTCTGTAATCTAAATTTATAGTTCCGCATGTTGCCATGCAATCATCTGCAACGCTCATTTTAGCATGACAGAACCCGGGACTCCACTCAAATATACGAACCCCATTTCTTACCAGTGCATTATAAAAAGAGCGTGTTATACTGTAGATGATTTTCTTATCCGGAATACCGGGTGTTATTATTCTGACATCAACACCTCTTTTTGCCGCAAGGGATAGGGCATGAATCATTTCGTCAGTTATAATAAGATACGGTGTTATGAACCAACAATATTTTTCTGCTTTATTTGCCATACTAATGTAAACTTCTTCTCCAACATGTTCTCCGTCCATAGGACTGTCTGCATATGGCTGAACATATCCACATTTTTCTTCAAAATTCCACTTATTTTCCACACAATCCGTATATTTTCCACATTCTTCTTCAGTAATATTGGCATTCTTTGAAGCATTCCAATTTTCCAAAAATGTTATCGTCAGAGAGCGGACTGCCTCACCTTCAATTCTTATACCGGTATCTTTCCATTGTCCGTATGGGTGTGTTATGTTAAAATATTCATTTGCCAGATTATACCCTCCGGTAAACCCGACTTTGCCGTCAATTACAGTAATTTTTCTGTGGTCTCTGTTATTAAGGAACAAATTAAGTCCCGGCATAAATGGATTAAATACGCGGCACTTTATTCCCAAACCTTCCATTTTTTTCACAAAATCTGTATTAATAAATCCTATCGAACCTAAATCATCATAAAAAACCCTGACTTCTACTCCCTGCTTTACCTTTCTTACAAGAACTTCCTGTATCATTCCCCAGGCCTGTGTATCCTGTATTGCATGATACTCCATAAAAATAAATTTTTCGGCTTTTTCCATCTCACTAAGCTGTGCTTTCAGTCCCTTAAAAGCATCATCAAAATATGTAACATCTGTATTAGCATATACAGGATAATCAGCATTTCTCCGTATATATTCTGATATACCGAACGCTTTTGGATTTTTTTCACTAAGCTGCTTTGATATTTCAGAATTATCCGGCAAATATCTATACAACGCTTCATCAATAAGTCTGTAACGCTCTTTCATTTTTCTCGTATGCCCATTTAATCCAATAAGCAAATATAATGTAACACCAAGAATTGGCGCTGACATTATAAGTATTATCCAGGGCATTTTCATAGACGCTGTCTGATGTGAAGCATAAAGGCCCAGCACTAAAAGTATTGCAACTATATGCGTAGTCCAGTTAAGAATCTGTGTGTAATAATTTAAACGCATAAATATATTTAATAAAAATATTATTTCCAGCAATATCGCTATTCCTGAGAAAACTACACGTTTAATACCATTTTTGGTTTTAGCTTTGCTTTCCATTGTTTTTTCGCCCATAATTCTCCTCCTGTAATATTTGTATTTATATACTAAATATAATACAGCCACCGGATATTAAATTCAAGTGATTTACAAATCTCATTTCTTTGCATCTCATTTCTTTGCATCTCATTTCTTTACAATAAAACTTTACAATGCTATACTTAGCTATACTTAATTAAATCTGAGCATATTAAATTTACAAATATTTTTTTTAGATACAACAACCAATATCACTAATTAAAATTATGGAGCGGCTTACATGGATACTAAAACTATTGACGGATTAAATTGTTATATATGCGGAAAAAATAGCAGTAAAAAAATATTTTTCTGGTTTATTGACAGCCATAATTCTATTAATATAGAACAAATTTATTCTAATCTTCTTAAGTCGTCTCCTGACACTGACTTTTTGCTCGTAGCATGTGCGGTTGCTAACTGGAATGATGATTTATCTCCATGGCATGCTGACAGTGTTTTTGGCGATAGTGATTTTAGCGGAGAAGGCAGTAAAACACTTAACTGGCTGAAAACTTCATGTATACCTTATATTTTAGGCTTATATAACACAGATTTATCTGATTCTTCATTATTTATCGGCGGGTATTCTCTCGCAGGATTATTTTCACTCTGGGCATTCTATGAGCTTAAAATATTTAACGGTGTATGTGCCTGTTCTTCCTCCATGTGGTTTCCCGGATGGAAAAATTATGTTCTGACACACACTACACCTGATAACTGTATTATTTATTTAAGTCTTGGCATCAAAGAAGAAAAAACAAAAAACCCGACAATGTCCACCGTCGGAAATGTTACACGTAAAATATATGAACATTACTCAAACGACAGCCATGTCGGGAAATGTATTTTAGAATGGAATAACGGGAACCATTTTACAGAAATAGAAAATAGAATTTTCAAGGGTTTTTCGTGGCTGCTGAATAATTGTTAATTTTTACAAATGCTTCTCATATCTGCCACCTATATTTATACTGTCTTTTTCTATCAAAAAAGCGTGTGAATCAAGATTTTTTAATTCCCTTCTTAAATGAACGCACTCGTATTTTGACAGGGCAGTTATTATCATATATGTCATGCCACCGGTATAGCCGCCTTTTGCCTCCCACCATGTGGCATCCCTTTTATATTCTTCTACTATGCACTTTACAATTTTCTCCGGTTCCTGTTTTGTAAAAATTACTACCTCGGTATTTATGTTCTGGGTGTGAGCTTTATCTGTCATTAACATGCTTACCGCAGAATAGATAATACTGTAAATTGCTGTTGAAACACCAAACAAAATGGCACATATTCCATATACCACTGCATTTACAAGCAGTGAAACTTTTCCTACACTTGAGCCTTTGAATTTTTTTGTAAAATACATACCGACAATGTCCATTCCACCACTTGAAGCTCCGGAACGAAGTGCAATTCCTATGCCTGTTCCACCGCATATTCCACCAATAATACTTGCTGTAAGTGTGTCTGATACAATCGGAGTCTGCGGAATCGGAATAAGACTAAGAAAAATCGTCTGGCTTGCCACACACACGATAGTCCTGAAGACAAAACCTTTACCTATTCTTAAATAGGCAAGCACGAACAACGGAATATTTAAAATAAGATTGATTATACCGGATATATCGGTATTTGTACTGAAAATATGCATATATTTTACAAGTATAGTTCTTATAATCTGGCTTATTCCAAGCATGCCCCCATTATATAAATTGGCAGGAACCATAAATACATTAATTCCTATAGAAAATATAAACATTCCCAAAATTGAAGTTATCTCTCTTTTTGTAATCTGACTGACTTTTGTATTCATACACTTCACCCTCCTTTTCTCTAAAGAAAATGACTGCCATCACAATTAAAACCATTGTCATAATTGCAATAGCAGTCATAAATTTACATAGGGAAAATAAGTATAGCGCCTAAGCTTAATGCTAAAATACGAATAATGTACATCGGAACTGAGAATTTCCAAAATTCTGACATTTTATAATTACCCATTCCAAGAATCATTGCAGGCATTCCGTCGATTGGCATGTAACCACCATTCCAGCCTGATATTACAACTGCAACTGCGGCTGCTACAGGATTAAGTCCAAGACTCATACAAGCTGAAATCGCAATCGGTGCAAAAATATACACTGAACCCATATTTGAACCTGTAAATGTTGCACATGTACTTGTAAGTAATGCAAATACAAATACAATAAAGAATGCAGGCATGTTGTTACATACATTTGCAACAGCATCACCAATCATTGCTGTAAAACCTGTGTTTGCAAGTGCATCAGCAACACCGATAACACCGGCCATCATAAGAATTACAGGTGCGCCCATGTTATCTCTTACTTCCTTGAAGTTAAGCACATTTATAATTAAAACAAATGCTGCTGCAAGTCCTGGAATTACATAGGCTGCATCTCCTATCTGATTTATAAGCATCATACCAACAACACTTATAAGAAATGCTATAACCGTACACCATTCTTTCCATGCCGGAAGCTGCTCTTCTTTAGCATTTTTCATTTCTTTTGCTTCTATTGAAGCTTCTGCTATAGAGTGGTCCGGCAAAAGCTTATATGCAACAAGGCTCCATACAAGGAATCCAAGTGAAAGTATTAATGATACGATTGATACTTTTACCATTGATACATTTGTCTTATATCCGGCTGCCTCTAAAACACTTTTAATTATACCAAAATGAAGAGCTACATTAAATGGTACAAGAGGGTGGTTAGTTGCAAATCCAAGCGGCATCATAAGTTTTGATGTCGGAAGTTTTTCACTATATGGAATTGTTGATACAAGTGAAAGAATCAATACATAATAACCGGTAGAGCCTGTTCCTGCAAGACTTGCACCAATCATTACAATAATCAGCAGTAAAACATAACTTTTATAACCACCTTTATCAACAAGTGTTTCCATTGCTGATTTAACTTTTCCAAGAAGACTTGTTTTCTCTACTGCAGCCAGCACTACCATAAAACCGGCAACCATAATTACACTGGAATTTACGAAACCGGCAAAGGCTTCCTGAACAGTAGACAAGCCTGTAATAACGAGTAACATACAGGCAAGAAGTGGCGGTGCACCAAATGCCATTTTATCAGTCATAATTAAAACTATCATTAAAATTAAAATGCTTAAGGCAAGAATCATTTCAAATGTCATAATGTATTTCTCCTTTCTTTCAAAACTGTAAACTTTATCCCAATTTATCGTTGTTTTATTTGTTTTTACCGTTTGCCATGCGGATTGCATAATCAATTGCATTTACAAGACTTAATTCATTGCTTGTTCCTTTTCCTGCAAGTGCAAATCCTGTTCCATGGTCAACGCTTGTACGGATAATCGGAAGACCAAGTGTAACATTAACACCTTCTACAGCTTTCCAGGCCTGCTTTTCACGGTCATATACAAAACCTACTGTCTTAAGTGGAATATGTCCCTGGTCATGATACATACATACAACTATATCATACCAGCCGCCAAGTGCTTCTGAAAATACACTGTCTGGAGGAATTGGTCCTATTGCATTAATTCCTTTTGCCTTAGCTTCTTCAATTGCAGGTTTGATTTCTTCTATTTCTTCTGTACCGAATAATCCGTTTTCACCACAATGTGGATTAAGTCCGGCAACTGCAACTTTAGGATTTTCTATTCCCATGTCTTTACATGCATTGTAAGCAATTTCGATTACTTCAAGCACACGGTCTTTTTTTACACGGTCACATGCTTCACGAAGAGAAACATGTGTTGATACATGAACTACTCTCAAATCATGATGTGCAAGCATCATTGTATATTTCTTTGTATTTGTATAAGTTGCATAAATCTCTGTATGTCCGTCAAAATGTGTATGTCCGTCTGAATATTTTCCATCATAAAATTCAAGTGCTTTGTTCATTGCTTCTTTGTTGAGAGCATTTGTACATGTAGCATCAACTTCTCCTGCAAGTGCAAGCTCAATAACTTTCTTTACACACTGAAAAGCTGCATTTCCGCCTTCTACACTTACCTTTCCGATTTCAAATTTACTTACATCTTCGATTAAAGGAAGATGAAGGACATCAATTGTTCCCGGTGTAAACAGTGCATCACTTACTTTTTCAATTCTGTTAATTTTTATTTCAGGCATATTTACAAAACCTTTTGCCTGCTCTAACATATTTGCATCACCGACAACAACCGGCTGACAGCGGTCATATACATCTTTGTGCGCCAAAGCTTTGATTGTAATCTCCGGTCCGTTTCCTGCCGGGTCTCCCATTGTAATACCAACAATCGGTTTCTTACTCATCTGTTCATTCTCCTCTCTTAATTAACACATTCCTTTTGCCTTATTCTCTTCAAGAACCTTCTTTAATGCCTCAATTCCTTCTTCCGGAACCTGGTTAAATGGAGCACGACATTTTCCGACATTATATCCAAGTAATGAAACTGCAGTCTTTACGATAGTATTTGGATTGCCATATTTAAATACTGCACGAAGTGATGCAATTGAATCCTGTGCTTTCTGCGCCTCATCAAGCTTACCTTCTTTAAACAAATCATATATTGAAGCAAGTACATGCGGATATACATTTGCACAGCCTGCGATACCACCGGCACCGCCTTCTTTAAGTGCAGGAAGAATGAGTGAATCATTACCTGATAAAACTCTGAAATCTTTGTCTAAATCGCGTGTAAGCTGAATGTATGCTTTAAGATTTTCCCAGTCACCGCTTGAGTCTTTTGCACCCATAATTACATCTACATCTTTTGCAAGTTTTGCAACTGTCTCAGGAAGAAGCTTATTTCCTGTACGGGCAGGAATGTTATAAAGTACAATCGGAATATCAACATGTTTTGCAACTTCTACATAGTGGTCATATAATTCTTTCTGTGAAGCTACTGCAAAGCTTGGTGTAATGATTGATAAAATATCGGCACCAAGTTCCTGTGCCTTTTTGCTCATGCGGATTGTGTCTCTTGTTGAGATGCAGCCTGTTCCGGCATATACAGGAACTCTTCCGTTTACCTGTGCTATTGTTGCTTCAAGAATTTCTTCTTTTTCTTTTTCATTTAAAATATATCCTTCACCATTTGTTCCAAATGGGAAAAGTCCATGTACTCCACCGTCAATTAAACGGTCAATCTGTTCACGCATAACATCAAGGTTGATGCTCTCGTCTTCATTCATTGGTGTTAAAATTGCAGGGATAATACCTTTAATTTCAGCCTGTTTCATTTTCATTCGTCTCCGTTCTTTTTATTTATTCATAATTATAAGTAAGTACACGATGTGTGGATTAAAATTTCCAAGCTATGATGCCTACGGATTGTTCCGTGCTAAGCACTCCCACAATCCTGCCCAATATTCGCATATCGTGGGATTAACATCCCACTTTTATGCTCATATCGGTGCGGGTCTCAAAGTCTTTCAACTACCTCTGAGCAGGCTCAGTTGCTTTTAGACTTTTTGACCCTGG
Source organism: uncultured Lachnospiraceae bacterium (assembly GCA_905193085.1). Lineage (GTDB taxonomy): Bacteria > Bacillota > Clostridia > Lachnospirales > Lachnospiraceae > CAJJNI01. The sequence continues at coordinate 9,064 of CAJJNI010000065.1, forward strand.
CATTATTACATGATTTCTTTGTATAAAGCTCTTGCATCTTCTGCTGTTACTTCACGCATATTGTTTACAAGAAGTCTCTGTACCTGCATACCTGATTCTACAAGTCCTTCCAAATCTTCTGCCGGAACACCAAATTCTTTTAAGCTTGTAGGAATATCAAGTTCTTTTACAATTTTTTCCATCCATGAAAGCATGTATGCGCTCTTTTCTTCTACACTTGTACAAGTCTTTTCAGTGTGAACACAGCGGTCATAAGCTGCTGCAAATCTTTCACGACATACAGGCTCATTAAAACGCATAACAGGTGCAAGAAGAATAGCATTTGAAACACCATGTGCAATGTGATATTTACCACCGAGAGGATAACTTAATGCATGTACTGCTGTTGTTCCTGATGCTGTAATTGCAAGTCCGCCATAGTATGCTGCAATCTGCATTTTGTTCTTTGCTTCCATTGCTTCTGAATCGTTGCATGCATCTATGATGTTATTTAAAATTAAATCAAGACCTTCTAAAGCATATAAATCACTGAATGGATTTGACTTCTTGCTTGTGAAACATTCAATACAGTGTGCAAGTGCATCTACACCTGTTGCTGCTGCAATGCTTCTTGGAAGATTTTTAATCATTCTTGCATCAAGAATTACATAATCAGCAATCATGTTTTCATTAACAATACCAACTTTTAACTCTTTTTCCGGAACTGCAACAATTGCATTTGGTGTAACCTCTGCACCTGTTCCTGCTGTTGTTGGAACAAGAATAATAGGTACACATTTCTTTGCACGTCCAGGCTCGTCCAATAATTCTTTAACACCATACTCATCAGTTACGAGTACACTTGCAAGCTTGGCTGCGTCCATAACACTTCCGCCGCCACATGCAACAATCATGTCTGCTCCGCTTGTCTTAAACTGGTCTACAAGCTTCTGAACGTCCATATATGCCGGTTCAGCAGGAAGGTCATCTAATACATAATATTCTGTTTCTGCTGCCTTTACCGCATCTTCTACCATAGTAAAAAGACCACATTTTTCGATTCCTTTGTCTGTAAACATTGCAACTTTCTTAACCTGCTGTGCTTTAAGAATAGTTGTAATATTGTCCATTGAATTTTCTCCACCATATACTGCATGAGGCATTTTTAAATTATAAGTTGTTAACATTTTTTCTTCTCCTTTATTTGTTATTTTGATTTATAATTATCGGCTCTGAGCAGCCGTAGGATTATAAAGCCCTACTCTTTCTCTTTTTTCACCGAGTATATCCTGTTCAGTAAAACGAACATATTTGATACCTTTTCTTGTATGTGAAGCATACGCAAGATGAAGATTTCCGTCTTTTGTCTGCATAAGATACGGATATTCGTACTGTTTATTGTTAGTCTTATTTTCATCACCCATATAACCTTCACCACGCTCAATCCAGCGGATAATCGGGAATGTCTTTCCTTCGTCTTCTGAAAGGGCTACTGCAACCGGACAGCGAAGTCCCGGCCATGCTGCTTTTCCCGGGTGAGGGTCAGGTGTGCATGTCGGATTGTAAGCTATTGCAATCCGGCCGCTTTGAAGCTTAATTGCACTGATACTTGAATTGTTATTTGGAAGCGGTGTCGCAACCGGTTCACTCCATGTCTCGCCCCAGTCAAATGATTCACTGCGGTGGATACGATATGCTTCCCTGTTTCTCATAAATGCAACTAAATGTCCATTTTCAAGCTCAATTACATTTGCATGGACATGTCCGTTGCTCTTTGGCATCATAACCATTTTCCATGTCTTGCCCTCGTCATCAGAAATTCTGAATGCTGTAGGGTCTCCTGATAAACCGTCAACTGAATCTGTACATAACCAGTTTGCAAAAATCCATCTGCCATTTGATAGAACCTGTATAGGCTGGCGGCAGAAAGTTCCTTCTTCCGGGAAAACCGTTTCATAATCTCCCCATGTTCTTCCTCCGTCCATACTCTTCTGACAACGGACAACTGCTGTATACTGCATGTTATCTTTTCCTGCCTGACGGTCTAACTGTGCTGTATACATAGCCCATACAGCATTATCAGGTCCATAGAATAATGACGGATTCTGTTCACTTCTCTTTGGATCCCCTGAAATATCAACAGGTTCAAGCCATTTTGTCTCGCCATATGGAAGAATTGAACAAATAATATGAATATCTGCACTTCCTTCATATGTTCCTGCAAACCAGCAGCAAAGCAAATCTTTGTCAGGCAATTCTAACATTGCCGGCGCATGTGCTGTTGGAAAACCGCCTGTTGGCAGCAACGCTTCAAAAACCCCCATGTCATCATTCTGATAAATTGTTCCGTCCCATGTAAGTCCCGGTAATTTCTTAAATTCCATGTAAACTCCTCCTTATTTTAGTATAATTTTTTTATTTTTAACCTGCATAAGCACTTGAACCGATTAAATATATCCCAGTAACTTTTCCATTTTTAAAGCTGATACCTACTGTTAAACTTCCAAATGTAGAACCTGTCAAATAAAATATTTCATCATTACTGTCTGATTTTACATGAAAACCATATTTTCGTATTAAATTATCTGCCTCACTCTTATCCATTCCCGGACAGATACCAAACATTGTTACATTTTCCAGTGGTTCATCACTATATGTAATATAGCCTCCATCTTCTAATGCATATGAGATTGATTTCCAGCCTATATAATATTCATTTTCTTCATCTGGATTTCCAAGCATGTCATTTAGTTCACTTATCAGTTTATTC
>CAJJNI010000066.1 GCA_905193085.1 uncultured Lachnospiraceae bacterium
GCTTTGTTCTGCGCCCATTTTGAGCAGATTGACCCGCCAAGCCCAAGAGGTGAAAAATCAATTCATGGTCTTAATCTTGACTGGAAGAGATTTAATACCGAAAATACGATAAGCTTTATGAAAGAAGAGATAGATGTTGTAAAACATTACTCTCCTGATTTGCCGGTCACAACTAACTTTATGCATCTTTATCCGGCACTTGATTATAACAAAATGTCAAAAGAGCTTGATATTATTTCATGGGACAGCTATCCAAGATATAATACACCTGATGAAAGTCTGTTTGATACATTTGTCGGTGATACATTTGACAATATAATGCTGCGCTCAATGAAAAAAGACCGTCCTTTCATGCTTATGGAAAGTGTACCAAGTCTTGTAAACTGGCATGAATTTAACAAGGCAAAAAGACCGAAAGTACATATGCTTACAAGCATGCATACAATTGCGTGTGGTTCAGACACAATACAGTATTTCCAGTGGAGAAAGGGCCGAGGCTCATATGAACAGTATCATGGAGCGGTAATAGACCATTTAGGAAGAAGCGATACAAGAGTTTTCAAAGATGTTAAAGAAGTCGGAGAAGCACTTGAAAAACTTCAGGAAATACAGGGCTCATTAGTAAAATCAAAGGCAGCAATCATTTACGACCAGGAAAACCGCTGGGCAATTGAAGACGCAGCAGCATTTGGAAAGAAATCAAAGAAATATCCTGAAACCTGTATGGCATGGCTTAAAGTATTTATGAAAAACGGTGTTGATGTTGATATTATTTCTTCCGAAGAAGATTATTCAGATTATAAATTAATCGTTGCACCTCAGCTTTATCTTTTAAAAGACGGTGTGGCAGACAGATTAAAGAAATTTGTAAGTGACGGAGGAACACTTGTTTCAACTTACATGACAGGTTATGTTGATAAGTCGACACTTTGTTTCCTTGGAGGTTTTCCGGGTGATTCGCTTACAGAGCTTTTCGGATTATATTCAGAAGAGATAGATACACTTTATCCAAAGGATAAGAATGGCATTAAATTCAATGACAGCTTTATAGAAGGAGAGTTTGCCGCAAAAGATTACTGTGATATATTAAAAGTCCAGACAGCAGAAGTTCTTGCAGAATATACAGCAGATTTCTATGAAGGAACACCGGCAGTAACAGTAAATAATTATGGAAAAGGAAAAGCGTATTATGTCGGTGCAAGAGTTGAAGAGGCAGCAGTTGATGCAATTGTTACAGCTCTTTTAGATGAGCAGAATATTGAACATGAAAAACTTCCGGATTCTGTTGAATATCACTGCCGCCAGTTAGATAACACTTACTATGATTTCTTTATGAATTGCAGCAATGAAACTGTTACAGTTCATTTAAAAGGCGAAGGCATTAATATGCTTGACGGAAGTAAGACATCGCTAACAGAACAGATAGAGCCTCTCGGAGTGCTTGTTGTAAAGAGAACAGTATAAATAACATCATGCTGTAGTTAATTATATCAGATAAATATTGCATATATGGCATGTGCTGATATTAGTACATGCCATTAAAGGAGATAATATATGTTATATAAAAAGAAAGATGATAAAGAGCTTGATATAAAGCTTTTTGAGAATCCAACTGATGAGTACAGAGGTGCTCCTTTCTGGTCATGGAACTGCAAGGTCACAAAGGAATTAATCGACCATCAGATAGATGTATACAAACAGATGGGAATCGGCGGTTTTACAATTCATGCAAGAACCGGACTTGAAACTGAGTACATGAGCGATGAATTTCTTAATTTGGTTTCATACTGTAATGAGAAAGCAAAATCAATGGGAATGTACTGCTATCTTTATGATGAAGACAGGTATGCATCAGGTGCAGCCGGAGGAATGGTAACACAGAATGTAAGATATCGTCAGCGCTCAATGTTTTTAAGTCAGAAAATCCAGGAAGAGCTTGAGCTTACAAGAGAAGAATACGAAGCGGCAATTGATGCGGGAGAAAAGCCGAAGGGTTATTATCTTACATCTTATAATGTAATTCTTGATGAAAATGGCTGTCTTAAAAGCTATTCACAGGTTGATAAAAATGCTGTAGCAAGTGAAGGAAAGCTCTGGCATGCATATGTTAAAATTGCAAAAGAAAGTCCCTGGTTTAACGACCAGACATATATAGATGTGTTTAATAAAGAAGCAGTTTCGTATTTTGTAGAAGTGACACATCAGAAATATTATGAGAAAATAGGAGAAGATTTTGGTAAGTCAGTTCCGTCAATTTTTACTGATGAACCGCAGATGGCAGGAAAATTTGCATTTGCAACTCCATTTGACGAAAAGGACGCAACTCTTTCATATACAGATGATATGGACGATACATATAAAGCAAAATATGGTGTTTCACTGCTTTCAATAGTTCCTGAAATTCTCTGGGAACTTCCAGATAAAAAAATATCACAGCACCGTTATAATTACCACAATCATTTGTCAGAGCGTTTTACAGAAAGTTTTCCAGACCAGATTTCAGACTGGTGTGAAGAGCACAATCTGATGATGACAGGACATTATATGTCAGAGAGAACTCTCTATTCACAGACACTTGCGCTCAGTGAAGCAATGAGACTTTACAGAAGCATGCAGATGCCGGGAATAGATATTCTCTGCGACCAGAAAGAGTTTACAACAGCAAAACAGGCTGCTTCTGTTGCAAGACAGCAGGGCAGGGAAGGTGTGACATGTGAGCTTTACGGTGTAACTGAATGGGACGCAGAATTTAAGACTTACAAGCTTCAGGGTGACTGGCTTGCAGCACTTGGTATTACACACAGATGCCACCATCTTTCATTTATGTCAATGGAAGGTGAGTCAAAGAGAGACTGGCCGGCATCAATCGGCTATCAGTCACCGTGGTATCCTGTTTATCATATGGTAGAAGACCATTTTGCAAGATTAAATACAGCACTTACACGAGGTGTTCCAGATGTTTCACTTGCTGTAATACACCCGATAGAGTCATATTGGATAAATTACGGACCGAACTCACAGACACAGACAGTAAGAGACCAGTTAGATGAAAACTTTGAAAACCTGACACAGTGGCTTTTATATGGAACAGTAGATTTTGACTTTGTTGCGGAGAGCCTTTTCCCTGAATTTACAAAAGAACTTCCTGACAGTGACACACTTTCTGTAGGAAAAATGAATTATAAGGCAATTTTAATTCCTGACCTTAAAACAATAAGAAAGACGACACTTGAGAGGTTAAAAGCTTTTAGAAAAGCTTCCGGAAAGGTAATATTTGCCGGAAACATTCCTGAATATGTTGATGCAGTACAGTCAGATGAAGTTAAGAAATTTGCGGCAGAATGTGAACATGTACAGTTTAACAGAGCTGAAATTTTAGACTCACTTCTTGATGTGAGGAATGTAGAAATAAGAGACGGTAAAGGAAAACTTTCAGAAAATCTCTTCTATCAGATGAGAAATGATGATGATAACAAATGGCTTTTTGTATGTCATGTCAACCGTAAGAGAAATATTCTTGAAAAACACGAGAAATATTTCATCACTGTAAAAGGTCTTTACAAGCCTGTTTTATATGATACGCAGACAGGAGCGACAAGGGATTATGATATGGTAAAAGTTGTCGATGGCAATACAGAAATTAAAGTTCATTTATTTGCCGAGGACAGTGTGTTATTCAGACTTATTCCAATGGAACCTGTAAAAGCTGAAGCTCCTGTTTCATACAAATATAAGACAATAACAATTAACAGACCTGATTCATATTTCTTAAGCGAGCCTAATGCATTTGTGCTTGATTATGCTGAATATAAATTTGATGATGGAGAGTGGCAGCCAAAGAATGAAATTTTAAAAATTGATAATGAGTTCAGACAGCTTCTTGGACTTCCAAGAAGACAGGACCATTTTACACAGCCATATCGTGTTCCGAATACACCGCCTGAGCATGAGGTGACATTACGATACACATTCGATTCAGAAATTGATATAGATGGTGTGAAATATGCTATGGAGCGTCCTGAAAATGCAAAAATAATTTTCAACGGACAGAAAGTCGACAATACCCCAGGTGAGTATTATGTTGACAAATCAATTACAACTGTAGAACTTCCTCATATCAATAAAGGTGAAAATGAACTTATCGTAGTTATTCCTTTTGGAAGAAAAGTCAATTTAGAGTGGAGTTATCTGCTTGGTGATTTTGGTGCAAAAGTAACAGGAACATATGCATGTCTGACAGACAGAGCAGCAAATCTTTATTTTGGTGACATAACAAATCAGACACTTCCATTCTATACAGGAAATGTAAACTATGAATTTGATTTGGAATTAGAAGAAGATGCGGAAGATGTTGTCGTAGAAATACCGCACTTTAGAGCTCCTGTGTTAGATTTATATCTTGACGGGGAAGAAAAGAGCCTTGTTGCATATGCGCCACATAAAGGTAGTCTTGGAAGTGTCAGGAAAGGTTTACATAAAGTCAGAATAGAGCTTTACGGAAACAGATTCAACGGATTCGGAACACTTCATAATTCAAATGACGAATTTAAGTGGTATGGACCTGACTCATACCGTACAAAGGGAAGTCAGTGGTCCGACACATACCAGCTTCGGAAGAACGGAGTATTATCTCCTGTAAATGTGCATATTTCAAAATAATAGATTTATAATGATGTCAGGGTCAAAAGTAAAATCCCAAATTATGATGCCTACGGATTGCTCCGCACTATGTGCTCCCACACTCCTGCCCAATATTCGCATATCGTGGGATTAACATCCCACTTTTATGCTCATATCGGGGCGGGTCACAAAGTCTTTCACCCACCTATGAGCAAGCTCATGTGGGTTTAGACCTTTTGACCCTGGCATCATAGAATTATATTTTAGTATGGTATATTTATTCCGACGCTGAAAGTATTTTCTTTCGGATAAATATCTATAGTACCTCCATTTTTTTCAATAATTCCGGTTACGGATTCTAGTCCGATACCGAGTCTTGCAGGACCTGTTTTTGAAGAAACAAAGACATGGTCCTGTTTTTTATATTCTCCGTTATAAGTGTTTTCAATTAAAAGAAAATATGAACCTGATGTGTCACGACAGTTCAGGGAAATTCTTCGTTTGTCTGTTTCAAGTTTTTCACATGCTTCTATAGCATTTTCAAAAAGATTGCTTAAAACCGTACAAAATTCAATATCAGAAAGAACCGGTTTAGATGGCATAATAAATCTGACTTCTGTATTTATCAGTTTTGAAACAGCTGATGAATAATAAACATGAAGTGTTGCATTTAGAGCAGTGTTATTACAAAATGGTTTTGGTGCAGATGAACCTGTTGTAAAATTATCAAGTCCCGACAGATAAGAGGTAAGTTCAGCATCATTATATTTGCTTGCAAACTGGCTTATTATTCTTATGTGATGTCTGAAATCATGAATCAGTTTTCTTGTATTATCAGCACTTTCAGATAATTGTCTGGAATATTCAATCTGCATTGAAAGTTGTCTTTTCATCTGTTTTTCCTGCTCTCTAAAAGAAAGTGAGTATGCAAATTCAGTTGCCATGTCACGCCACAGTGTATAGGCAATAGTACATACCAATATAACGCTGCCCCATTCATTGAAATAGCAGCAGTAAATTGGTTCATAATCAGGAAGTCTTCTGTCCATTAAAAAGTTTGTTGCGTAAAAGACAGTACCTGAAAATAAAGGTATTGCCTTTTTATCTTTAATTGCACAACGCATGTAAGATTGTATTAAAAGATACAGAACAAGTAAATATTTATATATTGATACAAGTTTTGAAAATAATTTAAGTGCAGGTATTGTAAGTATTGATGAAGTTAATCCAAATATAACAGATATAACAACCATAATTGCAGCAACAGATATACTTACTATAAATATAGATTTTCGTGTTTTACATATGTAGTTGTGCAGGATAATAACTAAAAGTGTAAAAATGTACCCTGATGCGAGTTCAAAAGTATACCAGTAAGTTACTGATACGCAGGCAACTGTATGTAAAACAGAATCTGCGGTTATAAAGCTCATAAACAGAGTCAGAAAACTAAACAGCATAGCAATTCGTTTTTTTAATGCAATACCAAAGTAAAGTGACATGATTGTAGCAAATATTCCAAATGAAATAATCAGCATATGAAAACAAAGACGTATTCCCCTTGATGTATTAATATCTTTGGGATAGCCGAATGCAGGGGGATAAACCATTCCACTGTAATAATGCGAATAGTCGCTTACTGCAATTGTAATAGTTACAAGCCCCGATTTATTAAAGGTAACAACTCTTTTCTGGGTTTTTGCAGAATAATTGTCTTTCTCAGGAGTTCCTACAGTTAATACTAAATCATTGTCAATATATAAACGGTATGCTGAAAAAATTTCAGGAAGACCAAGAGCATATGTCTGTTTATTTTCAGGCAGCATAATCTGCATGACATAAGTTCCGCTGCCATGAATTGTATTGCTGTTAGAATTAGAAAGTCCGGTGTATTCACCAATTGTAACAATTGTATTGTACAGTCCGGAGTTAGATAAATCAGACGGTTTAAGGAGCTTGTCCGGATAAAAACGCCAGCCATCCGTCAGGTATCTTACAGGGTATTCATGCATATTAGTTTTTGTGATTTGCAAATACCCATCGACTGCCTGATTGGCAGGATGGGTATATTTGTTATCAAAAGTATATACAAATAAGAAAAAAAGAACAGAAAAAATAAGTATAGCTCCAATCTGGACATAATATTTAACTAAATTATTAAAAAGCGAATTGAATCTATGCATTGTTTCTCCTTTTTTGGATATTTGCGGCAGCGAAAAGTAAAATTGATACAGACAATGTGCCAAATATTAATAAATTATTGGAATTATCACCTGTCTTGGGCGTCTTTGAAATTGTTGTTTTTCCTGTAGTTTTTGCAGCGGCAGTACTGTTATCTGCAGATTTATTATCAGATGCAGCATCAGATGTATTGTCTGCAAAAACATAGTTAGGTTCATTATCATCAATTGATGCTTTGTAGGTTTTGGCTGAATTTCTTATAGAATCATTATTTAAAGTTTCAGCGGCTTTTCCTGAAAATGTAGAATCAGATGTCTGTCTGCTATCATCAGATGAAGAAATGGGTTTCAGAGTCGTTGTCGGAGCACTGTCTGCGGGTACATTGCCTTTGTTGTCTCCACCATCTCTGTCTCCATTCATATTATCTGATTTTAATCCGACACCGGTTTGCGGGTTAATAATATTTGAAATAGTGTCATTTATTTTTATGTAGAAATAGTAGTCATAATTTTCATCAAATGCATCAGATGAAATGGTTATTGTTCCCGGTGCCCATACTGCAAGGCCCTCTTCGCAAAGCTTCCAGTCAAGAGTGTTAATATTTGATTCTGTTATTTCAGTGTTCTTATCCACTGTGCAGAAATATATTTCAGCGGTGTCAGGAAATGCTTTAAGGTTATAGGAAAAATAATACTGACTGTTTGAATTTAATACTTCATTAAGTTCAAGTGTGTTTCCGGCATCTACAAAAACAGGAATTTTAATCGTTTTTAAATCATCGGCAATATAAAAGTCATTGCTTTCTTCTGGTATAACATCAAGCGTTACAGTAATAAAGTATTTACCGGGAGTATTTATATCGACATTATAATCAATGTCAGACGCATATAGTGCAGTTTCGTATAATTCATCTTCTGTACAGCCACCAATAAATTGAAAAAGCCTTTCTAATGAATTTTCTTTTGAAGTAAGTCCTTCGGTATCTCCGGCATTGAGTATAAAACCTTTAGTCACAATAGCATAATTTGCAATTTGTGTAATTTCATGTCTGTCAGGTGTTGTATTATCTGTAGAATCATCTGCATTCACAGAAGTGATACCGGTATCAGAACAGATAAACAGTATAAGAAATAAAATAATCAATTTAGAAAACTTTTGTTTCATTATATTTCCCTCCTTATTCCATCAAAAATATAATTCCTGTATGCTTTAATAATAGAAGACTGTTTTCGTATATTGATTGGAATTTTAGTCTCATCGGCAAGGTAAAAAGAAGTACCTTCCTGTCGGATTACAAAGTCCATGTTGATAATAATTCCTCGTATACACAGAAGAAATCGTGTATCTTTCTGGAGCTGTTCGGCAATTTTTGAAAAAGTTTCAGATACGGTAATGTACCCGCTGTCATTTACCTGACTGTCTGGTGTAAAATAAATAGTAGTTTTTCTGTTTGTATGTTCTACATACATAATATTTAAAGTGTTTAGTTTTATGTGATTTCTGTTACTTGTAACTTCAATTTCTTCAACATCATATTTGGGAAAAATATTACAGAACTCCATTGCCTGAATAAAATCTTTGTTCTTTAATGGCTTTAAAAGATAATACACTGCATGGACACTGTAACTTAACTGTGCGTAATCAGTAGAAGAAGTCAGAAAAATTATTTTACAGGCAGGGTCATTTTCATAAAGCTTTGATGCTGTTTCAAAACCGTTGATTTTACCCATAAAAATATCCATGAAAACTATATTGTAGCGATTGGATGTGTATTTGCCTAAAAAGGCTTCACCGGATGAAAATTCATCAATTATGAAATTTACCTTTTTTGTTTTTAAATAAGCATTTAAATATTCTTTGACAATCCGTTTGTCTTCATAAATATCATCTACGATTGCAATCTTAATAGTCATCAATCTTTTACTGCTCCTTAATACTAAAGTTCTTTTGGATAATTATAGCATATTCATTATAAAATTTATAGTAATTTTTTTTATAACCTCTTGAAACAATAAAATTAGTCATGTATAATGTGAAAAGATGTGTTGCTGTTTATCTTACAGGTAAATAACAATAAATGTATTTAAGATAACAAAAGAATTCTTGCTTAAAGGGTTCTGTGTTAAAAGAATGGAGGATAAATATGGACTTAAATTTAAGACCGGCAAGTGAATGTAAGTTTGATGCAGTATCATTAGGAGAAGTAATGTTAAGATTAGATCCGGGCGAAGGAAGAATTCGTACAGCTCGTTCTTTTCGTGCATGGGAAGGCGGCGGAGAATATAATGTTGTCCGTGGTCTCAGAAGATGTTTTGGATTAAATACTGCTGTTATCACAGCATTTGCTGATAATGAAGTTGGTATGTTAATGGAAGATTTCATTCTTCAGGGTGGTGTAGACACATCATTAATTAAATGGATGGAAACAGACGGAATCGGAAGAGTATGTCGTAACGGTATTAACTTTACAGAAAGAGGATTTGGTATCCGTGGAGCTAAAGGTTGTTCTGACCGTGCCAATACAGCTATTTCTAAAGCTACTCCTGCAGATTTCGATTTTGATTATATATTTGGTGAACTCGGTGCAAGATGGCTTCATACAGGCGGTATCTATGCTGCTTTATCAGAACAGTCATGCGAGACTGTTATCGAAGCTATCAAGACAGCTAAGAAATATGGTACAATTGTATCTTACGACTTAAATTATCGTCCATCAATGTGGAGCGCAATCGGTGGACAGGCTAAAGCACAGGAAGTTAATAAGGAAATTGCTAAATATGTTGATGTTATGATTGGTAACGAAGAAGACTTCACAGCATGTTTAGGATTTGAAATCGAAGGAAACGATGAGAACTTAAAAGAGTTAAATCTTGACGGTTACAAGAAGATGATTAATGAAGCTGCTAAAGCATATCCTAACTTCAAGGCAGTAGCTACAACACTTCGTGAAGTAAAGACAGCTACAGTTAATGACTGGAGTGCAATTTGCTGGGCAGACGGTGAAGTTCACAAAGCTAAAGATTACAAGGGTCTTGAAATCATGGACCGTGTAGGTGGCGGTGATTCATTTGCGTCAGGTTTGATTTATGGTTTGATGACAACTCAGGACGCAGAACTTGCTGTAAACTATGGTGCAGCTCACGGTGCTCTTGCAATGACAACACCTGGTGATACAACAATGGCAAGCAAGAAAGAAGTAGAAGCAATCATGGGCGGAGCAGGTGCTCGTGTTCAGAGATAATTTTATCTTTGAAATTAAATAATATTATAGTGCCTGCAGATTGTTTTACAGTGTATGGTATCATATTAAAAGAAGGTCTGAAATCTGAAAAGGATTTCAGACTTTTTCTGAATGTAAATATCCGGGTATCGGGTAGCATTGTGTGAATAGGAAGTGTTTATTTTGAAATGTTTAAAACAGTTTATGCTGATAATGATAATATCGTTTCTGGGGGAATTAATGAAAATGATTCTTCCATTTAAAGTGCCTGCAAGTATTTATGGAATGGTAATTTTGTTTGTCTGTCTTATGACAAAAGTAATAAAACTGGAGCAGGTAAAGGATTGCGGCAATTTTCTTATAGAGATTATGCCTGTTATGTTTGTTCCGGCTGGAGTAGGTCTTATGACATCATATGGAGTATTAAAGCCGATGCTTCTTCCAGTCAGTGTAATTACGGTACTTTCACTGGTGGCAGTTATGGCGGTCAGCGGACGGATATCCCAGAGAATAATACTAATAAAGAAAAAAAGGAAGATGAATGACAATGAAAGAAATATTTGAGTGTTCAGCATTTGCAGGTGTGGCATTAAGTCTTGTTGCATACTATATAGGGGTATTTTTAAAGAAAAAATTAAAACTTGCGATTTTTAATCCGCTTTTAGTTTCAATACTAATAACGGTAATTGTTCTTATTGTGGGAAAGGTAGATTATGACACATATAATGAAAGTGCAAAATATTTGAGCTGGTTATTAACACCGGCAACAGTATGTCTTGCAATACCTCTTTATGAGCAGGTAGAATTGTTAAAAGAACATTATGTTGCAGTATTTTTAGGTATAATATCAGGTGTTCTTACAAGCATGGGGGTTGTACTCGTGCTGGCAAAATTATTTTCACTCAGCCATAAAGAATATGTTACCCTTCTGCCAAAGTCCATTACTACAGCGATAGGAATGGGTGTCTCAGAAGAGCTTGGAGGTTATGTGACAATTACCGTTGCAGTAATTGTTATAACCGGTGTGCTTGGAAATATACTTGCGGAACTTGTTTTGAAAATATTCAGAATAACAGAGCCGGTATCAAAAGGAATAGCTACAGGAAGTGCAGCGCATGCAATTGGTACCGCCAAAGCAATGGAAATGGGTGAAATAGAAGGTGCAATGAGCAGCTTATCAATTGCAGTATCGGGTATACTTACAGTAATTGGTGCATCAGTTTTTGCAAATTTTATATTATGATGTCTTGGTTTAAATATTTAAATTTTCGGGAAGATAAGTTGATTATCTTCCCTTTTTTGTATATATGAAGGCTGGCTACACAAAAAATGCAAAAAAGGTTCTTGCAGATATTCGTAAGGACTATGGGTTATAAAAATAATTTTCTTGACAAATACCCCTGATGGGTATATGATAAACATACCCGCCCAGGGTATGGAGGTTAAATTATGGAAAAAGAAAAAAA
>CAJJNI010000067.1 GCA_905193085.1 uncultured Lachnospiraceae bacterium
GATAAAGCTAAATAAAATAAAAAAATAGACCAATTTATCAAAAAATATTTAAAATAATTTATAAATATATGCAACTTGACTAAAATCTTAAGATAATTTATTATATAAGGGAGATTTTGTTATTTAAAATAATATAAAAAATTTACGAAAAGTTTATATTATGTCGTGTGTATCAACTGCGGTATGGCAGAAAGCAGTTTACATAGAAACTGAATTAAAGTATAATAATGGGAGGAATTGACAATGAATAGTAAGGAAAGATTTTTTAGAACAATTGAGCGAAAGGAAGTTGACAGACCGGCATGCTGGCTTGGAATGCCGGATATTAATGCACAGGAAGCTCTGATGAAAGAATTTGGTGTTAAGAGTCTTCATGAGTTAAAGCTTGCGATAGGTGATGATGTCTATACTGTTGAAGTTCCATATCAGTCCGAGACAGCAAGCGCAATATATGCGGCATTTGACTGGTACAAAGATGGTAAAGTTGATGATCATGAGAGAACTTTAACTGCACCGGGATTTTTCAACGAGATGGAAGAAGTAGAAGAAGTTGATGATTTTGACTGGCCTGACCCGGCAAAATATATTGATGTTGAAGAATGTAAGAGAAGAGTAGATATGGCTCCTGATGATAAGCTTGTTCTTGGAATGATGTGGTCAGCACATTTTCAGGATACATGTGCAGCTTTTGGTATGGAGACTGCTCTTATGAACATGGCAGCAGAACCGGAATTATATGAAGCAGTAGATGCCAAAATCATGGAATTTTATCTTAAAGCCAATGAAATATTTTATGAAGCAACTAAGGGTAAACTCGATGCGGTTCTGATTGGTAATGATATGGGAAGTCAGAGAGGTCTTATGATTTCTCCTGAAATGGTTAGAAGATTTGTAATTCCGGGAGCCAAAAAGCTTATCAAACAGGCTCATTCATATGGTTTGAAGGTTATATATCACTCATGTGGTTCAATTTTTGAAATAATTCCTGACCTTATTGAGGCAGGTGTTGATGCTGTGCACCCGATTCAGGCACTGGCAGTAGGAATGGAGCCGCAGCATTTGAAAGATAATTTTGGAGATAAGGTTAGTTTTTGTGGTGGTGTTGACACACAGGATTTACTTGTAAATGGCTCTACAGATGATGTTAAGGCTAAAGTAATGGAACTTAGGGATATTTTCCCGACAGGCTTGATTATTTCACCAAGTCATGAGGCAATTATGCCAGATGTTCCGCCTGAAAATATCCGCGCTTTATTTGATGCCGCAACAGAGCTTAGATAACACTTGGCTGTGTGTCTTGAAAAGGAGAGTGTAGTATGGATATTGAGCACGCTACTGAAGATGATTTGCAGGATATTAAGAAGTGGTTTTTTAAGGAGAATATGCGTATTCAACAGGAAAAAACTGCACTTACCGAAGCTAAGGCAGCATTTGAAGCAGAAAAAAAGGACTACGAAGAACAGCATGAGATGGCAAGACTTAAAATACAGATGGTAAGACGCCAGTTAGATAAAGAGAAGAGGCTGTTTGATTTAAAATGGAAGAAATTAGAAGAAGAAGTGTATCGTCTGGCATTAGAAAAAGATGATATTGCAAAAGCGAGGAAAGAACTTGCAGCAATGGAAAAGACCGGTCAGTATGAAATCTTTTTTGTTGGGGTTAACAGTGGAAATTCTCTTAAAAAAAGATACAGGGATTTACTTAAGATTTTTCACCCTGATAACTTAAATGGAGATACGACAACACTTCAGGAAATAAACAGACAGTACGATTCTTTGAAAAAGATATTATTGTAAAATGAGGATATTATGAATAAGTGTAATATTACAATTAAAGGAAAAGAAGATGTGACTCTCGCCGGAAATACTGGCGGGAGTTTAATGAATATAGTAAATAATTCAAAAGAAATTAATTATACTTTCCCGTGTGGCGGTAACGGAAGATGTGGAAAATGTACAGTCCGTATTTTAAAAGGAGATTTTGATATAACTTCCGATGACAGAAAGTTTTTTTCAGAAGAGCAGCTTAAACTGGGATATCGTCTTGCATGTAAGGCGATTGTAACGCAGGACTGTGTAATTGAATATAAAGGTATCATTGAGAACAGCTATGATGTGCAGTCTGATTTTGTAGATGTGCGGGATAAATCTGAAAAAATAAGCGGAAAATCAAGTGGCATAATAAGTGATACAATAAGTGGAGAAGAAAGTGACATAATAAGCGATAAAATAAGTGGAGCAGTAAACGATAAAATAAATAAAAAAAGTGGAACGGAACTTGGAATTGCGATTGATATAGGAACAACAACTATTGCATTAAGCCTTGTTGATTTGGATAGTCGAAATATAATAAATACATATACTTCACTTAATCATCAGAGGAAATTTGGGGCTGATGTTATAGCGAGAATAAAGGCATCAAATGATGGAAATGGTGAAGCACTAAGAAGCGTTATTCAAAAAGATTTGTTAAACGGAATAAATTATCTCATAAAAACGAACAATATTGAAGTTTCTGAAATTAAAGAGATTGCAATTGCAGGAAATACAACAATGGGACATCTGCTTTTAGGATATTCGTGTGAAACATTAGGTGTATTTCCATTTACCCCTGTCGATATTTCAGCAAAAACACTTAAGTTTAATGAGGTGTTTGGCAATGATATATCAGAGACCGGACTGGAAAAATTAAGTAATACGGATGTATATTTTCTTCCCGGTATTTCTACATATGTAGGCGCAGATATTACATCAGGAATATTACATTGCTGCATGAATCAGTCACAGGAAGTATCACTTTTAATCGATTTGGGAACTAATGGTGAGATGGCAATTGGAAACAGTGACAAAATTTTAGTCACTTCAACTGCGGCAGGGCCGGCATTTGAGGGTGGAAATATATCCTGTGGAACCGGAAGTATAGACGGTGCCATCTGTGATGTGAAAATATGTGATGATGTGCAAATCAAAACAATAAACAATAAACCGCCAGTAGGAATTTGTGGAACAGGTGTAATTGCGGTGACAGCTGAGCTTCTTGAAAATGAAATAGTTGATGAGACAGGAAGGCTTGATGATGAGTATTTTGAAGAAGGGTTTAAATTAGACGGGGATATTGTATTTACCCAAAAAGATATACGGGAGATTCAGCTTGCAAAATCTGCGATAAGAGCAGGTGCCAAAACTTTGATATTAAGATATGGTATTGATATTTCTGATATATCAAAGGTTTATCTGGCAGGTGGTTTTGGTTATCATATAGATTTAGATAAGGCAATTAAGACAGGGCTTTTAGATGAAGCGTTAAGAGACAGAATAATAGCGGTCGGAAATTCGTCACTTGCAGGAGCTGTTCTGGCACTGTCAGATGAAAATGAGAAAAAACAGCTTGAAAAAATATGTGATATATCACAAGAGATAAGTCTTTCTGATGACAGGGATTTTCAGGAATTTTATATGGATTATATGATGTTTGAAGATGAATAACATTAAAAAACTTAATTTACAGTAACAGTCAGGCAATGTCGTTGTCGGACAGGTATAATATGTCTGTGTGAATGAAGATGTCTGACATGGCATGAATTGCTTTGCAATATCGTGAAATATTTGTGGAAAGGAATTGTTATGGATTTATTTGACTATGTTCGCGAGCAGAATAAGGAAAAAGAATCACCGCTTGCTTCAAGGCTTCGTCCTGCTACACTTGAAGAAGTTGTGGGGCAGCAGCATATTATAGGCAAAGATAAGTTATTATACCGTGCTATTGCCGCTGATAAAGTAAGTTCGGTTATTTTCTATGGACCTCCGGGAACAGGAAAGACTACGCTTGCAAAAGTTATTGCAAATACTACAAGCGCAGAATTTGTGCAGATTAATGCTACAAGTGCAGGCAAAAAAGATATGGAAGAAGTAGTTGAGGCGGCAAAGAAAAATTTTGGTGCATATGGTAAGAAAACTATATTATTTGTAGATGAGATACACCGATTCAATAAAAGCCAGCAGGATTATCTTTTACCGTTTGTCGAAGATGGAACGATTGTGCTCATTGGTGCCACAACTGAAAATCCATATTTTGAGGTTAATCATGCCTTGATATCACGTTCAATTATTTTTGAGTTAAAACCACTCGAAAAGAATGATATAGAGATACTGATTAAGCGCGCCGTTTATGATAAAGAAAAAGGAATGGGTTCATATAATGCCACAATTGATGATGATGCAGCAGATTTCCTTGCTGATTCTGCAAATGGTGATGCAAGACTTGCGCTCAATGCCGTTGAGCTTGGAATTTTGACAACTGCTCCATCAGAAGATGGCATAATCCATATAACATTATCTGTAGCGGAAGAATGTATACAGAAGAGGGTTGTAAGATACGATAAAGACGGAGATAATCATTATGATACCGTATCTGCATTTATAAAAAGCATGCGTGGTTCTGACCCTGATGCGGCAATATTTTATCTTGCTAAAATGCTGTATGCAGGTGAGAGTGTTACTTTTATAAGCAGGCGAATAATGATTTGTGCATCAGAAGATGTGGGGAATGCAGACCCGAATGCGCTTTGTGTGGCAGTTGCAGCGGCACAGGCAGTTGAACGTGTAGGCATGCCTGAAGCACAGATAATACTTGCGCATGCGGTTACATATGTTGCATCTGCACCTAAAAGCAATGCTTCATGTGTGGCAATAGATGAAGCAATGCAGTATGTAAAAACACACAAGACACCGCCTGTTCCGTCTCATTTACAGGATTCACATTATAAGAGTGCAGCAAAATTAGGTCATGGACAGGGCTATCTTTACGCACATAATTATCCGAATCATTATGTAAACCAACAGTATTTACCTGATGGAATGGAAGATGTAGTATTTTACAGACCGACAGAAAATGGTTACGAGAAAAATATACAGGACTATTTTAAGAAAATAAAAGGATAAAACCACATTCTTATAAAATAAGATTTACATAATATAAAAAAGAAGTGGTGCACTGATTTTAGTGCAGAATCAAAACAGGGATATCATTTAATGAAAGTTTATTCATTAAATGATATCCCTGTTTTAAGTATTATTTATTTTCACTGCTGCTCTTTAACAGTTCCATCATAATATGACTGTACAGGTGGTCATGGTTTTTCTTCCAGTTATCACATATTCTGTCGGCAATCTGTGTGTCAGGAGCCTGTATCATAAGTCTGAAAATATCTTTATCTTTTTCTTTTATCGTACATTCCACATTAAATGCCTTCTTATCAATAGTAGGCTCATAAGTGGCAACTACAGATAATTGCTGCCTTATTTTTAATTTGTTGTCGTTTATATAAATATTAGCAGCTTCAACGATATCATCAGGTATGATATTTTTGTAGTAAGTAAGTGTATTTTCTCCTTCTTCTGTGATAGAGAAAAGAGTAGAGTGGAGAACCTTTTCTTCTATTATAAGTTTATTTTCAAGCATTTCATTAATACTTTGCTGGACAGCAAAATATGACGCAATGTCATTGCTCAACATAAAATCACTTATCTGGCTGTTTGAAAGAGAAATTTCAATTGTATCCAGCATGTAAAGTACAATCAGCTTATACAGAATAAGGGATTCGTCTTTTCGGGATTTGTCCGGAAACATTACTAAATCTTCCATTTTTTGCAGCTCCTTTTTTATAATAGGTTAAAAAGATTGTTTATGCTTATTTTTTTTCAATATGGTCTTTTACTGCCTTGCTTACAACTTCAACAGCTTTAGGGTCAAATGCTTCAGGTAAAATATTGTTTTCATTTAATTCACTGTCTGGAACAAGATTTGCCAAAGCAAGTGCTGCTGCAAGCTTCATTTCTTCTGTTATCTGTGCAGCACGTCCTTCAAGGGCACCTTTGAAAATGCCAGGGAAAGCGACAACATTATTTACCTGGTTAGGGAAATCACTTCTTCCTGTACCGACAACTTTAGCTCCTGCTGCTTTTGCTATATCAGGCATAATTTCAGGAACCGGGTTTGCCATTGCAAAAATAATTGCATCTTTATTCATTGATTTAACCATATCTGCTGTAACAATATTAGGTGCGGAAACTCCGACAAAAATGTCAGCTCCTTTAAGTGCATCAGCTAAAGTACCTGTCTTGCCTTCAAGGTTAGTTACTTCCATCATTTCTTTCTGCATCCAGTTAAGATTCTCGGATTTCTTTGAAAGTATACCTGTTATATCGCACATTGTAATATCTGGAAAACCGTAACGAAGTAAAAGCTTTGTAATAGCAACTCCGGCACTTCCGGCACCATTAATTACGATTTTACAGTCTTCTTTTTTTCTGCCTGTAACTTTAAGTGCATTGATTATTCCTGCCAAAACTACAATTGCAGTACCGTGCTGGTCGTCATGAAAAACAGGAATGTCAAGAATTTCTTTAAGTCTGCTTTCTATTTCAAAACATCTTGGTGCTGAAATATCTTCAAGATTAATTCCACCAAATGCCGGTGCAATTGCAGTAACAGTTTTAATGATTTCTTCTGTATCCTGTGTGTCAAGACAGATAGGAACAGCATTGACACCGCCAAATTCCTTGAAAAGAACAGCTTTACCTTCCATAACAGGCATGGCTGCAAGTGCACCTATGTTTCCTAATCCGAGAACTGCACTGCCGTCAGATACAACTGCAACAGTATTTGCTTTCATAGTGTATGTATAAGCTGCCTCCGGGTCTTTTGCAATAACTTTGCAAGGTTCGGCAACTCCGGGAGTATATGCAAGAGACAAATCTTCTCTTGATTTAACCGGTGTTTTTGAAACAGTTTCTAATTTACCGTTCCATTCTTTATGTAATTGTAATGCCTTTTCGTTAGTAGTCATAATATCCTCCTTAATAATGGTGTGTGTTGTGGTTCTCCTTTTATAATAACATTTTAAAGAAGTTAAATCAATGTGGGAAGAAAAAAAGTTGTAAAACCCCAAAAAGAACACTTGTTCTTTTTGGGGTTGTGTGATAGAATTAGTACATAAGAATTATTAAAAGGACGGTTAATTATGAGATTATTTCCGAGAAAACGCAGAAGAAGATTAAGATATAACAGATATACATTTCAGGCAATAATTTTTACATTTATAGCAGTTTTTGCATATCAGGTATCCAGAAGTGATGGAAAGATTTTTGAAAATTTAAGTAAAGCATTTTCAACAAAAGAAGTTACAGCGGATTTAGAAGTTCATTTTCTTGATGTTGGACAGGGGGATGCAGTTCTTATTAAATGTGATGGTGAATCCATGCTTATAGATGCCGGGGACAACGCATATGGTGATACGGTAGCTGATTATATAAGCTATCAGAATATTGACAGGTTGGATTATGTTGTGGCAACTCACCCGGATTCAGACCATATAGGCGGTATTGATACTGTCTTAAAGCAGATTGAATGCGACGAGGTGGTAATGACCGATGAGCAGAAAGATACGGTAACTTATCAGGAAGTGGTAGATGTAATAGAAGATAAGAATATTACGGTACATAATCCGAAGGCAGAGGAAAGCTGGGATTTGGGCTGTTCAACAGTTACGGTTCTTGGTCCAATCGAAAGTTATGAGGATTCTAATAACAATTCAATAGTACTTCTTGTACAGCATGGCAGTGAGAGATTTCTGTTCAGCGGCGATGCTGAAAATGACGAGATGCAGGATATAGTTGATTCCGGTGTAAATATAAGTGCAAATGTGTATAAAGTTTCTCATCATGGAAGCAAAACGGGTGTCAATGAAAGTTTCCTGGATAAGGTCGCTCCTGAATTTGCCGTTATAAGCTGTGAACAGGGTAATTCTTACGGACACCCGCATGCGGAGCTTCTCAATTATTTAAGGGGACATAATATTGCGGTATTCAGAACAGATGAACAGGGTACTGTTGTTGCAATTTCAGATGGTGAAAGCATAACCTGGAACTGTTCTCCATCAGATAGCTGGAAGAGCGGAGAGTAAATTATTTAATTGACATACTATGTGACAATAAGGTACAATGGGAATAACATTTGTCTTTGGGGTGGAGTTTGAAAGGAGAAATAAGTATGGGAAGTGAACATCCGGGCAGTGTTTACAGAAGATATGAAGGGGATTCGGGAAAAGCTTCATTTTTTATTTCTATAACGGATGATAAGATGGAAGCTTATATTCAGATTTTTGGCTCAGGGCATGATTTAACATTGGAGGATATAGTTGCCGGGGTTAAGGATATCGGAATAAAAAGAGGAGTCAGCAGGAAAATTGTAGATGCAATTTTAGAAGGACATCATGGAACAGAATACATATTATTTGCAAGGGGTATTAAGCCTGTTGATGGTGATAATGGTTCATATGAATTTTTCTTCAGAACGAATCTTGTAAAGAGACCTAAGATATTAGAAGATGGTTCCGTAGATTATCAGAATGTTGAATGGTTTGAAGTAGTCGAAGAAGGTCAGAAGCTTGTACAATATCACCCTGCAAAAGAAGGAACAAGCGGTTTTGATGTATATGGTAATGAACTTAAAGCAAAAAAGGGCCGTGATTTGCCACAGCTTAGAGGCAAAGGTTTTTCAATTTCAGAAGATAAAATGAGTTACTATGCTGATATGGGTGGAAGAATCGAGTACAAAGATGGCAAAATGGATATTTTAAGACTCTTTGTAGTAGATGAGTTATCACTTGCAACCGGAAATTTAGAGTTTGACGGTTCTGTTCATGTCAGGGGAAATATAGGATTTGGTATTACTCTTAAAGCAACTGAGGATATAGTAATTGATGGCTTTGTGGAATCTGCAAATGTAGAATGTGGTGGAAGTGTAATGTTTCGTCAGGGTATGAATGCTTCAGGAGAAGGTTCTGTAAAAGCAGAAGAATATGTTGCAGGAAAGTTTTTTGAGTCTGTTGCTGTGGAATGTAATGGTGAAATACAGGCAGATTATTTCTTAAACTGCAGTCTTTTTGCAAAAGAAAAAATAATAGTTTCCGGAAAGAAAGGAAGCATAGCCGGAGGAAAAGCATATGCAATGCTTGGCTTTGTGACAAGAAATGTGGGAAACAGAATCGGACTTAAGACATTTTTACGTGTAGGTGTCAATGAAGATGTTTTGAGAGAACAGGTTGATGTTGAGAATGAAATAAAGCAGACTGCAGGTGATGTTAATAAATTTAAGTATCTTCGTAATGAAATGGAATCGCAGTATGGAAAAGAAGGATGTCTTGCTTCTAAGAAGTACGAGTCTGTCATAAAAGTTCTTGAATTTAAGGAGAATTTATTAGAACAGCTTTATGAGAAGAGTGATACGCTTGCAGAGTATATAGAGAAGTTAAGAAAAGCAAATATTGTTGTAAACAATATGCTGTATGATGGAGTAGTATGTGAACTGAATAATCAGAAAGTTGAACCTTCATCTGTTAAGAATGTTACTGTCAAGATGGTTGGAACAAGAATAGCCATTTATGAAAATCAGACATCTGAATAATAAGTCATACAGTCTGATTAAAGTACATTATTATATATAAAACATAAGAAAGAGAGGAACAGAAAAACATGTCAACAACAGTTGCAATTTTAATTGCTTTTGTATGTTATTTATTGTTGATGATTGTCATTGGTATTATATCAATGAAACAGACTAACAGTACAGAAGATTTTTTCTTAGGAGGAAGAGGACTTAACGGTTGGGTCGCAGCATTGTCAGCACAGGCATCTGATATGAGTGGCTGGCTGCTTATGGGACTTCCGGGTTCAATTTATGCATTGGGAACAGGTCAGGCATGGATTGCAGTCGGTTTGTTTTTAGGAACAGTTGCCAACTGGCTTTTTATTTCAAAAAGACTTCGCCGATATACTATAATTGCGAATAATTCACTTACATTGCCTGAGTTTTTTGAAAACCGTTACCATGATTCTAAAAAGATTCTTCTTGGAATTTCATCAGTGGTAATCGTAGTATTTTTCCTTGTGTATACAGCTTCAGCACTAGCATCAGGAGGAAAACTTTTTAATACGGTTTTTGGTGTTGATTATCATATTGCATTGCTTATAGGTACTGCAGTTATTCTGATATATACATTTATGGGTGGATTCCTTGCAGTCTGTACAACAGACTTTGTCCAGGGTTCGCTTATGCTTGTTGGAATATTGGTAGTTCCGATTATAGCATATAATATGTTAGATGGAGATATGATAACAGCATTGTCTGCTAATGGTATCAGTGATACCGATGGTTATCTTAGTATGTTTCTTAATAATGGAGCTTCATACTCTCCAAAAGAAATACTTTCACAGCTTGCATGGGGACTTGGTTATTGTGGAATGCCACATATTCTTGTAAGATTTATGGCTGTTAAGAATGAAAAGGAATTAAAGAAATCAAGTGTTATAGCGATTATCTGGGTAGCAATTTCACTTATTTTTGCATGTGTTATCGGAATTGTCGGAAGAGCATATATTGTTCCTGTATTAGAGAACAGTGCAACAGAGACTGTTTTCGTGGAAATGATTAAGAAAGTTTTTTCAGTAGATTTGACACTTCCATTTATTGGCGGGATTTTCCTTTGTGGGATTTTGGCTGCAATTATGTCAACTGCTGATTCACAGCTTCTTGTATGTGCTTCATCTGTTTCTAAAGATATATACAAAAATATTTTAAAACCAGATGCACCAGATGACAAAGTATTAAAAATAAGCCGTATTACGGTTTTGGTTATAGCAGTTTTAGCTTTCATCATTGCATGGAATCCTGACAGCAGTATTATGGGGCTTGTATCTGATGCATGGGCAGGACTTGGTTCAGCATTTGGACCGCTTGTTGTATGCTCATTGTTCTGGAAGAGAACTAACTTACCGGGTGCAGTTGCTGGAATTTTATCAGGTGGAATTTTTGTAATAATATGGGATTACATACCTTTGGCAGGAGGTCAGACCCCATATGCTGCAACAGGTATCTATTCACTTTTACCAGGCTTCTTCATAAGTCTTATAGTTATCGTAATTGTGAGTCTGCTTACTAAAGCACCGGAACAGTCAATTTTAGATGAATTTGAATCAGTAAAGAATTATAAAGAAAATTAAGAAGAATGGGGCAGTCGCAATAATTTCTTAGTGCGACTGCCCTGTTTTTATGTCTGCAGATTCACTGCAGATTTATGTGCATAAGCTGTTGGACATGAATTTTTCATATTGCAGAAGTCGCATGATACTTTAGATGTATCCTGTGGATTGGTT
>CAJJNI010000068.1 GCA_905193085.1 uncultured Lachnospiraceae bacterium
TGTATGAGGAGAGAGCATATGAAAAAGAAGCTAATCACAGTAATGCTGGTATTATGTCAGGTATTATTTGGAACTACATATCTTGTGGCAGCAGATGAAGCTGGTACTGACATTATTGTAAAAAATGATGACAGTGGAATAAGTGATGCTAAATTATATGAAGTGTTATTATCTCAGGTAGACGAAAATAAAGATGGTTTGTTAGAGTTATCGGAATTACAACAGACAAGAAGCCTGCTTTTATGGGATGAAGAGATTACTGATATCAGCGGATTAGAATATTTTACAAATTTAGAATACATATCACTGAGTTCATTAAATATTACAAATGAGCAGTTAAAAGTTATATCGAAACTGACAAAATTAAATGAATTAGGTTTGCGTAATATGGATATTGATGATATATCATTTTTGGCAGATTTAGACGAGTTGGAATCGTTGTACATATCAGATACCGAGGTGTCTGACTTGTCAGCTTTATCAAATATGACAAACTTAAAATGTCTTGTCATGAGCAGCGATAAAATAGTTGATTTATCACCATTGTCGGGACTGGAAAATTTGGAAGAGTTATCTTTGAGGGATAACCAGATAATTAACATATCACCATTAGCAACACTTAAAAATCTTAGAACGCTGGACCTTGAAAATAACATCATATGTGATATTTCACCACTTTATGTTTTGCAAAATCTGGAAAATTTAGATGCAAAAAATAATAAACTTGAATCTTTTTCAGGAGTAACTAACTTTGAGTCATTGACGGAGTTGTCTTTGAGTAATAATAAAATAACAGATATATCAGCGATTCGTTCCTGTCCGAATTTGAAAATATGTTATTTGCGCTATAATGAAATAACTGATATATCACCGTTTTCAGGATTGGAATCATTTGAATATATTAATTTGTCAAATAATAATATAGGAAAATTACCGGAAGAATTTAAAGTACCATCGACAGATAAAGTTTATACGGAACCATCTCCAACAAGCTGTAAATTGCCGACACCATGTTTTGATTTGCGTGATAATAAAATAACTAAGGCGGAAGCCAGAAGAAAATTTTCTGATGAACTTTTGAATTCAATACCTAAAGGTTTCACTTATACATGGTTTGAGTGGCAGAATTTTATAGATGATATTAAAGGGGACATGGACGGAGATTTAACAGTGTCATTAAATGATGTAACTAAAATTTTAAAAACAACTTTGGGAATCGAGGACATTCAATCATTTGAGGTTGACATTGCAGATATTAATGAAGATGGTGAGCTGACACTTGCTGATGCACAGCTTGCCTTAAAGCTTGCGTTGGGGTGTGAATAAATTATTGTATAAAATTACAGATTTTACAGAAGTAGTAATTGTAGATATAAAAAGTTATGATAGAATATTAATGAGAGAGGAGGAATGAGAGATTGTGGAAGATAAGTATGTTAAAACATAACTGAATTTATATTTATAGAATACATATAGGTATAGTATGTTAATTAATGACGGAGGAGGAATTATTATGAAGAAAAACATTACCAAAAAATTAGCAGTCGCTTTATGTGCAACAATGCTTTGTGGTGCGTTTGCAAGTGTCACATCAGCAGGACAGGGTGCGTATTCAGCCCCACCGAGTTTTGGTTTTGAGGGAAATACGAATACGGATTACACATATGATGAAGATGTCTGGACAGACGAAGAATCAAATGATTATATCACAGTAAATCCAGAGGAAACTTTAGAGGAAATTTATGCAAATTGCCCTGAAGGATATGAAGTTAAGTTTATTGCATGGGTAAATCTTGAAACAAAAACAGAAGGCAGGTCTTATTATTACAGTAAGGTTTCAACTCAGACAGGTGATGAAGATTCTTCATTTGATGAGGGGTCTGTTGAACCGGCTATTGCAGAAGTAATTACAGTGGGTGATTTGGACAAAGATGGAAAAATCACATTAAATGATGTCAGCTTTACCCTTAAAGTTGCACTTGGTGTTGAGGAAGAGACACAGGAAATTATTAAAGCTGCCGATACTAATGGCAATGGAAAAGTTGACATGGACGATGTAGGCTTTATTTTAAAGTATTCATTAGGAATATATTATGCACCGTAACTTAAGTTAAACGCTATGTAGGGATTGACATAAACAGCACCGGCATCAGACTTGTAATTTACATTAAGTCTTGTGCCGGTGTTTGTAAAGGTATATACTATGTGTGAGGAATTTGAAAAAACAAGGGAGTAAGAAAGGGAAAGTAAAATGAAATTTTTACAAAGTATCAGGGAAGAGAAAAGATTATGGAGTTTTAGTGTAGTTCTGGGAATATTGTTTTCAATGTTTTTCACATTGGGAAGGGTTCTGCAAAAACACACATCATTGGAAGAGTTTGACGCATCTGACGGTGTCGGACTTTTTTTAAGTTTTGTAATATGGTCGTGTGTATTTATCGCATTTCTGAAATGTGGTTCTATGTTTGTAGATGAATATAGATGTCGTAAACAGGCAGGTGTTATATGGGATAAAAATAAAATTTTCTGGATTGCTTTTGGTGTTATTGTTGTGGCATATATACCTGTATATCTGGCGGCTTTTCCGGGAGTTTTTTCATATGATGCACCACATCAGATATGGCAGTTTACGACAGGACATGTTCATAATAACCAGCCTGTTATAAGCTCTTATATAATACTTGGAATAATGAGTATTGGCAAAATAATATTCAGGAGCTGGGAAGGTGGAGTTGCTTTCTATATAGGTGTGCAGATTATTTTTGGTGCGGCAACTTTTGCAAAACTGCTTCAGATTGTATATTCCAGAATTGAGAGTAAGGCATTATTTATAATTGGACTTGTTTTATTTGCAATTCACCCTATGAATCATTTGTTTGTTGTAAACTGTGCAAAAGATGTATCATATGCATATTTTACATTATGGCTTGTAATGCTTTTTGGACAGGCGGTAGCAGATAGGGGTAAATTTTTCAAAAATACAGAAAATTGTATTAAACTTGCGGCATTTTTATTATTATTTCTGTTCTACAGAAATAACAGTATTTATGCGTTGATTATATTTATTCCGATAGCACTGTTGTTTTACAAAAAGGCGAGGAAAAGACTTGCTGTTATTCTTATAGGAACCGCCGCAGTGTATATGATAGTAACAGGTCCGGTTTATTCTGCACTTGGTCTGCAGTCGAGCAATAAGCTGAATGAAATGCTTGCAATTCCGACGCAGCAGATAGCAAATACATATGCCAAATGTGGGGACGATTTTACAGATGAAGAAAAGGAAGTTGTTTTTAAAGTTTTTCCGGAAGAATCTATGGAAAGCTACCAGAATTGGTATAATCCGACAAATTCAGATGCAATAAGACCAAGTCTTAATTCAGAGGCTCTTGAGGAAATGGGATTAATGAAATTTATGAAAACATGGGCTTCAATCGGAGTTCGTCATATGGTCTGCTATAATGAAGCTTTATTAAATAATACCAGAGGATATTGGTATGTATTTCATGAATTTACACAGATTGGTTCTGATAAATATATAGAGTGGGATAATTCAAATTACGGTGCCGGTGTCCATACAAAAAGAATGCCTGTGTTGAAAGGTCTTTCAAAGTTTTATCACAGCATTGGACAGGAATATTCAGTTGGAGAGGTTCCTGAACTTGCTATATTATTTGCACCGGCAACAACATTTCTTCTATTTATAATGTGGACAGCATTTGTCATTTATAAAAAAGAATATAAGTATCTTGTTCCATCAGTGCTTTTGTGGCTTCTGATGGGTACATTATTTGTTGGTCCGCTGGCGCTGATGCGTTACATTTATCCGCTTACAATATGCATGCCATTTCTGTTTGGAATATTGCTGGAAAAATCGGGTGAGCTGGTAAATAAATAATATTATATGAACTTATAGGATTATTTTTGCGGTAAGAAGCGAAAATGATTGTATTTCACGCAAAAGTGTGGTACAATGCCTTTAAATTAAGGAGCGTGTTGCTTATGTTCAAAATAAATCCATATAGACCGGGTGCCGGATTAATGCCAGTGTATTTAGCGGGACGAGATGAAGACATAAATGATGTCGGACAAATGTTTGAGGCTCTGACTATGAATATTCCGATACAATCGATTATATTCAGTGGATTGCGCGGAGTTGGCAAGACAGTGTTGATTAATAAATTACAGGCAATTGCCGAAGAAAAGGGAATATTTTGCAAGCATATAGAAATTGAAGAACGAAATGATTTCATATCGCAGATTGCGGAATGTTCACAAAGTTTTTTGAGAAAAGTAAGTGCAAAAGAGAAATTCAGGAATCTTATTCAGAAACCGTTAGAGGCGATAAAGTCATTAGTTGTGTCATTTAATCCTGAAAACAGTTCCTTTTCTCTTTCTGTGCAGGATAGGGAATTGTATATTTCAAATAATCTGACACAAAGTCTGACAGATGTTTTTACGACTATAGGGGAAACCGCATATAAAACAGAAACTCCGCTATGTTTTTTTATTGATGAAATTCCGTATATGAAACAAAATCAACAGGGTTAACTTAGTGCGGCGGAGCACAGGACAAATCAAGTGGGCTATCCTGTTATGGTTGTAGGTGCGGGACTTCCTAAAATATATAAAATGCTTTCCGATGAGAAATCATATTCAGAGAGACTGTTTTTGTACAAACAAATTGGGTCGTTGAATTTTGAACAGTCTAAAAAAGCAATTGAAGAACCTACAAAAAAATTTAATGTAAATTACACAGAAGAAGCAGTAGATAAAATTGTTTCTGTTACAAAAGGTTATCCGTTTTTTATCCAGCAGTTGTGTCAGATTGTATACAGAGAAAGTAATTCGGATACTATAATGGTTTCAGATGTAAATTCAAATATAGAAAATTTTCTGGATACATTGGATAAGGGATTTTTTAAATCGCGGTATGAAAGATGTGCTGAGAGCGATAAGAAATTTATCTTTGCAATGGTAAAATGCGGAGAATTGCCATGTACAATTTCAAATGTTGCAAAAAATCTGGATAAAAATGTAAGTTCTATTTCGACAACAAGGGCACAACTGATTAGTAAAGGGATTATTTATCCGGTAAGATATAAAGAGCTTGATTTTACCGTTCCTGAATTTTCAGGGTTTATTCAAAGATTAGATGAATATATACAATGGTGCAACATGTAATTAGGGGAAATATTCTTTGCGTGTTGCCAGTGTAAATAAAAAACAGCCCGCTCATATTTGTTTTGGATATGAGCGGGCTTATATTATTTTTGTAGTTCAGAACCTTTAGAACCCTACGCCAGTGCCTCAGCTCTAAGCAGTGCATCATCAATATGTTCGCAGAAGTTTTCCGGTCTGACTTTATCATAGAAGCCGGATTTTTTCATTACATGCATTGGCTGTTCATTTACATGTGATAAAATCAAAGTGATTTTCTTCTTTTTACATTCGTTGTAGAGTGTTTCTATTGAGTTGAGCGCAGATGCATCAAGTGCATTCATGCTTCGCATTCTTAATATCAGGCAGTTTGTAGATGAGTGAAGCGGAATGCTGAGAAGCTTGTCTGCGGCACCGAAAAACATAGGACCGCTGATTTCATATACAAGTGTATTTTTAGGAACCTGTTTTAAAGTGATACAGTCAGGGTCGTCATTTTCATCCATGTAAGACCAACCTTCTACATTTGTAACATCACTCATTCTCTTCATAAACAAAATACATGCGAGAATCATGCCGATTTCGATTGCTACTACAAGGTCAAAGATGACTGTCAGTGCAAATGTAATTACAAGAACTGCAATATCACTTTTGGGTGATGTTTCAACAAGTTTTTTAAATGTACGCCAGCCGCACATGTTGTATGCAACCATAAAAAGAATTGCTGCGATGGCAGGCATTGGGATAAATGCCGCATATGGCATAAGTACAACAAGTATAAGCAGAAGAACGACGGCGTGAACCATTCCGGCAATCGGAGTACGGCCTCCGTTTTTGATGTTGGCAGCAGTTCTTGCGATTGCTCCGGTAGCAGGTATTCCGCCAAATAAACCTGAACCGATATTACCTATACCCTGTGCTATAAGTTCCATGTTAGAATTGTGTTTTGAGTGAACCATGCTGTCGGCAACAACGCATGACAGCAGGGATTCAATCGCGGCAAGAATTGCAATTGTAAATGCATCAGGTAAAAGCTTTCCGATAGTGTCAAGATTAAAAGCCGGCACTGAAAAAGAAGGGAGCTTGTTGCTTATAGTATACAAATCTCCGATAGTATTTACATTCATTTTAAGGCCGTTTACCATAGCAATACCGACTATTACAGCGATAAGAGAGCCAGGAATTGTTTTGTTGATGTAAGGCCAGATAATTAATACTGCAAGACATACAAGACCTACGATTAAAGCCTGATAGTTGAAAGAATCA
Source organism: uncultured Lachnospiraceae bacterium (assembly GCA_905193085.1). Taxonomy (GTDB): domain Bacteria; phylum Bacillota; class Clostridia; order Lachnospirales; family Lachnospiraceae; genus CAJJNI01. Next base: position 6,424 of record CAJJNI010000068.1, read on the forward strand.
AAGCTTTTAAAGAGAGCCTTTAATTTATCCATGGTTTCAACCGTAGGAAGTCCTTTTTTGTAAGTGATTCCAAAGAAATCTTTTAACTGTCCGATAACAATTGTAACAGCGATTCCGGCAGTAAAACCGGTTGTTATCGTAAATGGTATAAATTTAATGAGATTTCCGAGACGACAAAGTCCCATTATAATAAGAATAATTCCTGCAAGAATTGTGGCAATAATAAGTCCGCTCATTCCATTTTCAGCAACAATGCCTGCTACAATTGTAGCAAATGCGGCGGTAGGACCGGCAATCTGAACTCTGCTTCCACCAAATAAGGATATGAGAAATCCTGCAATAATTGCTGTATAAATACCCTGTTCAGGTGTAACTCCTGATGCGAGTGCAAGAGCAATTGACAGTGGAAGTGCAATAATGGCTACGATAATTCCAGAGATTACATCTTTAACAAACTGCTCTTTCGTGTAACCTTTCATAGTGCTAAACAGTTTAGGCCTTAGTTTTTCCATTTTAAAATTCTCCTCTTCGTTATGTAAATGTTGCAAAAAGACACACCTTTTAATTCTAGCACTTTGGGAGACTAATACAATGTGTAAAACAATAATTTTATAAAATTTTTATGAAAAGAATAATACTCACAAAAAACAGGTACATTTTCTCAATAAATTTGATATAATATAAGATGTCTTTATGATACGGACAAAATTGTACAATATTTTAAATTTGTTCATTTATAGTAGATTAGTTGAATAAGTATGATAGGAGAGGTTTTATGACTGGAAAAAGCTATGATGATACTAAGATTACTATGATACCGCTTGATATTGTGGCCGGTTATGAAGTGCGGCCGGGATTATATGAGATGAACGGTGCAACAGCAATACCATGTGGTGTAAATTTTACTGTGCATTCATGTAAAGCGACAGCGTGTGAACTTCTGTTATATAAGCATCATACGCATGAGCCTTTTGCTGTGATACCGTTTCCGGAGCACTACAAAATAGGAAATGTATATTCAATGATAGTATTTAACATAGGAATAGAAGATTTTGAATATGCCTACAAATTAGATGGTCCATATGACCCGAAGGCAGGTCTTTTGTTTGACAAAAATAATATTCTTCTTGACCCATATGCCAAAGCTGTTACAGGGCAGAGTAAATGGGGAAAACATATGGGTGAGAACCAGCATTATCATGCGAGGGTAGTCAGAACTAACTATGACTGGGGAAATTTCAAGCATAAAGTAAAGCCGATGAGTGATTTGATAATATATGAATTACATGTGCGTGGTTTTACATTTGACCCGTCATCGGGTGTTAAATTCCCCGGAACATTTGAAGGGCTTGAAGAGAAGATACCATATCTTAAAGAGCTTGGAATAAATGCAGTTGAGCTTATGCCTATTTTTGAATTTGATGAGGCGGGAAGTGGCAGAATTGTAGATGGAAGAGAACTTTACGATTACTGGGGATATAATCCTGTATGCTTTTTTGCACCAAATACAAGTTACACTGCAAGTCATGAAGAGACAAGAGAAGGTAATGCGCTCAAACGCCTTATAAAAGAATTTCACAGAAACGGAATAGAAGTTATACTTGATGTTGTGTTTAACCATACTGCAGAAGGAAATGAAGATGGAAAAATATTTTCTTTCAAAGGTTTTGATAATCAGGTATATTATCTGCTCACTCCGGAAGGTGAATACTACAATTTTAGTGGCTGTGGCAATACATTAAACTGTAACCATCCGATAGTACAGCAGCTTATTCTGGAATGTCTGCGTTACTGGGTTGTTACTTACCGGATTGACGGTTTCCGTTTTGACCTTGCATCTATTTTAGGTAGAAATGAAGACGGTACACCAATGAACAAGCCGCCGCTTTTACAGTCTCTTGCATTTGACCCTATTTTAAGTGATGTTAAGTTAATTGCTGAGGCATGGGACGCGGGCGGATTATATCAGGTAGGTTCATTCCCGTCATGGAACCGCTGGGCTGAATGGAATGGCAGATACCGTGATGATTTGAGAAGCTTCCTAAAGGGTGATGCCGGATTTGCATATGATGCAGTGCGCAGAATATCCGGTTCACTTGACATTTATAATCCTGAAAACCGTGGCGATAATGCGTCAGTCAACTTTATTACATGTCATGATGGTTTTACACTGTACGATTTGTACTCTTATAATATGAAGCACAATGAGGCAAATGCATGGAACAATACAGATGGCGCAAATGATAACAGGAGCTGGAACTGCGGTATTGAAGGTGATACTGATAATCCTGAAGTGTTAAAACTCCGTTACAAAATGATAAAAAATGCGGCAGCAGTTTTGATGTGCAGCCGAGGTACACCGATGTTTTTTGCCGGTGATGAATTTTGTAATACCCAGTTTGGAAATAATAATGCATATTGCCAGGATAATGAAATTTCATGGCTCAACTGGAATCTCAAGGAAAAAAATAACGATATATTTGAGTTTTTCAAGTTTATGATTAAATTTAGAAAGAAACATGATATTATAAGAAAGCGTCTGCGCCCGAGCGCATATGGTTATCCTGATGTAAGTTATCACAGTGACAGGGCAAATTGCAGTGATTATCAGCATGACAGTCATATGGTGGCAGTAATGTTTGCCGGAAGAAAAGACGGAAGAGAAGATATTGTGTATATTGCCGTAAATTCATATTGGGAATCTGTTAATGTGACACTTCCTACACTGCCAATGGGACATTACTGGAAGCTGGCAGTAGATACCGGTGATGATGTATTTGGCTTTGATATCAATCAGAAAATTGCGAATGAGTGGATAATGGAACCACGTTCTGTTGTAATAATGTATGCTGCGGCAGTAGTACATCAGGGTATCACATTGTAACAGTTCAGTGTGCTCCACTGGACATAATTGTAAAAAAGTGCTATCCTAATATGCAGAATATTTAGTTGGAAGGAGAAAACTACAGATGATTAAATTGAAAGAAATATGCAGAAAAGCTCTGGCAGTTGTTTTGAGTACAGTTACTGTGCTTGCAACTGCTGGTATTCCACAGGCAGTGTATGCCTATGGCAGTGATTCAGTCAGATACGAACAGGATGTTTATGAAGTCCGTACAAGTGGTGACTGGGAATATATTGTTGTAAGTAATTCTGCAATTATTGTAGGCTGTAACAGCAAATCACCATCAATTGTAGTACCGGATAAGATAGACGAATGTCAGGTTTCTGCAATTGCGTACAAAGATAATTATTGGTCAAGCGGAATAAAGAAAGGTGCATTTGAAGAAAATACAACATTGCAGTCAATTACAATTCCGGGTTCAGTTAAAACAATCGATAAATGGGCTTTTAAGAGTTGTACAGGTTTGCAGCAGGTTCTTGTGGGTGAAGGAGTACAGACAATTGGTGAGTCTGCTTTTGAATCCTGTAAAGCATTACAGAGAATCGTTTTTAAAGGAAATACAGTTACATCAATCGGAGAAAAAGCATTTTATGAATGTGATACACTTGATGGTGTAACAATTCCGTCATCTGTTACAGAAATAAGAAGTTTTTCATTTGCAGGCTGTGATGCATTATCAGAAATAACAGTTCCTGACAGTGTAACAGAACTTGGTGCAGCTTCATTTTATAATTGCCGCGCATTGTCAAAGGCTGTTATTGGTAACGGAATAGACAAACTTGAGTCAAGTGACAGTCTTTCTGTTTACAGTGGCGGAAGTGAGGAATATGGAGCAGGTATGTTTGAAAAATGTACTAATCTTACAATTGTAGAATTAGGCGAAGGAGTAACTGATATTCAGAAAGACTGTTTTGCAAATTCAGGTCTTGCTTCTATTAATATACCGGATACAGTTACAAATATTGACAATGGAGCATTTTACGAATGCAGTAAGCTTAAGAATGCAGTAATAGGAAATGGCGTTAAAGATATAGGAAAAAAAGCATTTATTAACTGCTCGTCACTTGAGAGTGTAACAATTGGCAATTCTGTAAGAAACATAGGTGATTACGGGTTTGCGTTTGATACAGCTTTGAAATCAGTTACTGTTCCTGGTAGTGTTGAGAATCTGGGAGCAGGCTGCTTCTATAAATGTTCTTCAATGACAGAAGCAGTGATTGGAAATGGTGTCCAGGCTTTAAAAAGTTATGTATATGATTGGAATGAGCCTTCAGGAAATTCAGAATTGAATATCACAGGTACTTTTGAAAATTGTACATCACTCGAAAAAGTAACAATAGGCGACGGAGTTAAGGAAATACAGATAGACACATTTGCAGGAAGCGGAATTAAGGAGCTTAATATTCCTGATAGTGTTACTTCACTTGGAAAAGGAGCTGCTTACAAGTGTGCTTCACTTGAGAAAGTTACAATAGGAAATAATGTGACTGTAATTGGAGAGTATGCATTTTATAATTGTAAAGTTTTAAGCAATATTAAGATTGGTAAAGGTGTCAGCAAGATAGGGGCAAAAGCATTTGCAGAGTGCCCATCTATTAAAAAATTATTAATTCCAAGTAATGTTGTAGAATTAGGAGAGGCTGTATGC
>CAJJNI010000069.1 GCA_905193085.1 uncultured Lachnospiraceae bacterium
GGTTGCCAGTGTTTATAACATTAGTGGCAGTCAGGTATTATTAAAGAAAATATTAGAGGAAAAAGAAATCCACATGTTGGGTGAACATATGTGCGAAAGCCAGTTTAAAATATTTGCTTTTGGACATCCAAATAAAAAGGATATTACAAAGTCGGTTGAGTGGGTAGAAGAAATAATTAAGTCTTATAAGTAAAGGAGAATTGTGTACTTTATAATTCTGAAACAAAAAATACGAAAAAACAATATTAACTAATATGATGAAGTGGGAGAAATTAAAATGCAGATTGAAAATGTAAAAAAGATTGCAGATGAGATTATAAATGAAGTAGACAAAATTGTTGTTGGGAAAAATGAAATTATTGAGCTGATGCTTACAGCAATGCTCAGTGGTGGACATGTTTTGCTGGAAGATGTTCCGGGAACAGGCAAGACTACTATGGCAAAGACACTCTCAAAGGTTATTAGCGGAAAATTCCAGAGAATACAGTTTACACCGGATTTACTTCCGTCTGATATAATGGGGCTTAATTATTTTAATCAGAAAGAACAGGAGTTTGTTTTTAAGGCGGGTCCGGTATTTTGTAATTTACTTCTTGCAGATGAGATAAACCGCGCAACACCAAGAACACAGTCAAGTCTTCTTGAATGTATGGAAGAAAAACAGATAACAATTGATGGCGAAACGAGGATGCTTGATAAATTTTTCAGGGTAATTGCGACGGAAAATCCGATTGAGACGGTTGGAACATTTCAGCTTCCAGAGGCACTGTTAGACAGATTTGCAATGAAAATAAAGGTTGGTTATCCGTCAAATGAAGATGAACTTCTCATTGCAAAGAGAATGAGTAATGGCGGTCAGACAGAAGAGGTAAAAACAGTCTGCGGACTTGATGATTTAATTGAAATGCAGAAAGCTGCAGATGGCGTATTTGTGCATGATGTTGTTATAGAATATATTGTTTCAATTATAACTGCAACAAGAGATGAAAATAAATTTATTCTTGGGGCAAGTCCGAGAAGCAGTGTTATTCTGACTAAATGTGCAAAAGCATATGCAGCTATTAAAGGCAGAGAGTATGTAACGCCCGAAGATGTGAAATACCTCGCAAAATATGTTCTTGGTCATCGTATAATACCTGTTGAAAAATTTGGCACAAAATTAAGTAACACATGGTACATAGACAGGATTTTAGAGGAAGTGCAGGCACCGGTAGAAAATTTCAGCGGCTGTCAGGGGGAAGAATATGTATATCATATTTATTTTTGCAATAGCATACGCATTTATGGCATTTCAGAAAAAGATTTATTCCAATAACTGGAACAGAGATTTATATGTAAATGTTGCGTTCGAGAAAAATCAGGTAACGGAAGGAGAAGACACAGTTATTGTTGAGAGTGTAATTAATAACAAGTGGCTTCCACTTCCTTTTCTCTTTATTAATTTTAAGCTCGAAAACAGTTTTAAAACTGCAAACATGGAACGTGTTTCAGCAGATGATAAGTTTACCCGTAATGACTTAATAAATGTTCTGATGAAGCAGTCGGTTAAGAAAAAAATAAAGATTGTATGCAGCAGGAGAGGGTGTTATTCAATCGACAGCTTTTCGATAAAAGCATATAATCTTTTCCTTAATGAGAAATTTATAGAGGATTATTCGGGAAAAAGCATGCTCACAGTATATCCCGGAACAGTTGATGTAAGAAGATTTGAGGAGCTGTTAAAAAGAATAGATGGCAATCTGAAAAATAATGATTCATTTTATGATGACTGTTTTCTTATAAGAGGGTGCAGAGAATATCAGCCTTATGATGAGATGAAATATATTAACTGGAAAGCTACCGCAAAAACAGGAGATTTAAAGGTTAATGTTTTTGACAAAATTTCAAACAGCAATGTATTTATATATGTAAATTTAGAGAGCCTTCAGGTTTTTGCTGACAATGAGGTGTTAGAAGAGAGCATAAGGCTTGCAAAATCATTTGCGATAGTTTTGTCAGATTATGGAATGAAAAGCTGTGTGATAACTAATGGAAAGCCGCAGAAATCTAATGCTTATGTGACAGTCAGAAAATCAGATACTGGTCCGGCATATTTAAACCGTGTAGACGAGGCTCTGGCATCAATTGATTTAAGAAAATCAATAAGCAGTAAAACTGATGCGGTAGATGAGACATTTTCAGAGCATTATTGTAATGAGATTTTAGAAAACGCAGACAAAGGTTTTATTATCCTTATATCGAACAGTCACGAGAAAAATCTTTGCAGTTGTATGAGAGAATTAAAAAGACACAGGAATCCGTTTATATGGATTACACCCGTTGCAAGTGAAACTGAATTTGAGAATTTTAACACAATTGAAGGCAATGAATATGCATGGCGCCTTAAATATGAAGGGGCAGAGGAGATGATTTAATGCTTACGGCTGATAAGATACTAAGGGATATGATAGATGTCATAAATGTAATAATTAAAGGTATTGTAATGTATTTCCTTGCAATAATGTTTAATTTCTGGGGCTATCAGGGCGGTGGCGGAAACTTTAGCCCTTTTCGCTGTATGCTTATTTTTATATGTGCATTTGAAATCTTTTTGACAGAGAAGTTTTTTGAAAAATTAAAACAAAGTGAGAGTAAGAAGTTTTTACTGTCTGCATGCATATGCCTTGTTATAAATTTTATTATATCAAGGTGTATCGGTGCGGGTAAAAATGCATTTTTTATTATAAGTATGTTTCCGTTTGCGGAGAATATCGTATGCAGATATAAACTGCGAAATCATGCTGAGTTTACACAGACAATGAGAAATTTTAGCTGCCGCCTGTCTGAAAAATATGGAATTGCACTGTGTCTGATTGCATTATTTACAATTATAGAATCAGATTATCCAAGTGCAGATTATCCGGTTTCTACAGACAGATGCACTATATTTTTTTATGTCTGTTTTGTAATATATTTATCTCTTATCGTATTGCTGAAATATGTAAAAATGCAGTATACAGAATCAAGAAACTATTATGGCAGCAATATGGATTTTTTAAAAAGACAGTTAAGGACAGACTCTATTGTGCTTATATTTTGTATAGTAATATTTTTGCCGGCAGTGTTTATAGTGCAGAATACAATTTTTGTGCCACTTTGCATGCTTATAATCAGAATATGTTTTGGATTGTCCGGTGCGGGTATTTCTGTGATTTCTGACAAAGTAATGGAGAATCTGCTTGCGTTGTTTTCAATGACTGAAAAGGCACAGGTAACAGCTGAAAATGAAGTCACCGGAGTAATGATAAGACAGGGAATGGATTTCAGTCCTGTTATGTTAATTATAATAGTCTGTGCGATAGCACTTGTGGCTGTGTTTGTAATGGGTCTTTTAAAATTATATAAGATAAAAGGTGTTAGTTTCACAAGTGAAGAGGAAGAAGCAGCGTTTGTAGAAGAGGAAGAACTTAAAACTTTCGAGGTGCAGGAAATAATTACGGTTAAGTATAATTTTCCGCACAATAATTATGGTACAATAAGAAAATATTATTATAAATATATGAATAATAAAATTAAAAAATCAAGACTTAAGGAGGCTTTAAGCAGTACACCGACAGAGCTTGAAGAAAAATTTACAGAGCATGATGATAAAGCGGCAGTCAGGAAATTAACAGAAAAATACGAAAGAGTAAGATATTCAAACGATGATGCAGATGCCAATGAAGTAAATGAGGCAAAGAGACTGTACAGAAAATTAATCAAGAAATAATCCCACGATATGCGAATATCGGGTAGGAGTGTGGGAGTGCGTAGCACGGAACAATCCGTAGGTATCATAATAATAATACATTACATTTCACACCATAAAAACAGCAGTTCACGAATACTTCATAAATTCTGGTAATTTTTTTGTATAATATGTACAAGGTGTTAAACTGTACGAGCGTACTTAGTTGACATTCTTAATCCAGGAAGAGGAGGTATGGCATATGAATATGAAGAAAAAAATATGCAAAGTGTTAGTTTTTATGATGGTGCTTGGAAGTATAGGCAGTGTAAATTTATCAAGTGTAGCCTATGCTGAAAAGGGAGATTTAGGTGAAGGTTATGACCTTACTCTTATTGACAGAGAATATAATTCTGTCGAAGGAGATGTTGTAAGTACTGAGTCGAAAGACATTGTTACTATTTTAATGTTTGGAAAAACGGATGGAACATGCGTGAACAGTACAAATATGATTAATTGGTTCTGTGAAAAGACCAACTGGATTAATGATGAAAGAATTCGTTTTGTTTTTGTTGATATTAACAAAGATACACCAAGTCATATGCTTTCATTAAGTAACAAGTATAATTGCAAAAATGCAAGATTTTGTTATTCATTAGATGATACAGCAATGGCTCAGGTATGGAAATATTCTGATACAATTCAGGGAGTATCAACCGGATTCCAGATTCCATTGACTGTTATTAAAGATGGAAATAACAAAGTTCAGTATGCATTTTATGGTTCTACAACACCAACACAGATAAAACCATATATTGAAGATTTAATAGGTGGAGAATTACTTACTGAAACAGGTGAACCTGCAGAGGATACCATAGATTTTGAAATTGAAGGTTCTTTTGATGAAGAAGAGGCAATGAAAGTCCTTGCGCTTGTAAATGAGAATCGTGTAAGTGCCGGTCTTCAGCCTGCAATACTTGATAAGACTCTGACTGAAAAAGCTATGCAAAGAGCAGCAGAATGTGCAGTAAATTATGGACATACAAGACCGGATGGATATGACTGGTATACAATACTTGACAGTTGGTATATGAATGGCTGTGCAGAAAATGTTGCAATGTTATACACAGATGCACAGGCTGCAATGGAAGGCTGGATGAATTCCGAAGGACATAGAAATAACATTATGAATAAGTACTATACAAGTATTGGAATTGGTTGTTTTGAAAATAATGGGGTGCGTTATTGGGTACAGTTGTTCAGTACACATTCAGAGGAAGAGAAAACAGAGGCGCAAAATTATACAAAGAAAGTAACAGTAACTGCAAAGACTGGATATTATGGAAAATGTTATTTACTTTACAGTAACGGCATCACTGTAGGTAAAGAAACAATTACAAAGTTAGAATTATCTAACAAAGGAAATATAAGGTATGGTTTTGTACCAACGCCTGATAATTTTTCATTTGAATCTGCAGATGAAAATATTGTAACTGTTGATGAATCAGGAAATTTAACCGGAGTATCAGCAGGTGAGACAACTATAAGTATATTATATGGAGATAAAGTACTTGGAACTCAGAAGGTTACAGTTGAAGAAGATACAAGCAGTGAGCCATCTGAAACAGACAAGCCATCAGTCAGTGAACCGCCTGTAACAGATAAGCCATCAACAAGTGAGCCGCCTGTAACAGATAAGCCATCAGTCAGCGAACCACCTGCAACAGATGACCCATCAACAAGTGAACCACCGGTTGATGATAAAAATATAGACGAAGAAACAGGTATAGAATATGGTGATGCCGACATGAACGGTTCAATCACATTACAGGACGTGCAGATGGTATTAAAAGCTGCATTGGGAATCATTGAGGTTGATGAGGATACAACCAGAATTATGAGCGGAGGAGAAGATAAGGTAACACTTCAGAATGCTCAGACAGTGTTAAAAATAGCTCTTAATATACAGACCGCTTTTTATGAGTAAGTGTTAATTTAAGTTTACAGAGTAAGTGTGTGTTGACGACCGCTTTTCTGTCGGTTGAAAATGGCAAAAATTAGATATATAATAAAACAGACAGGAGGATTTATATGATACGGATTGCTGTTTGTGATGATAATTCTGATTTTTTGAAAATTGCTGTTTCTATGATAGAAAAGTGGTCAGAACAAAGAAGTATAGCAACACAGATTTTTTGCTTTGATAATGGAGATGATTTGATTGCAAAAAATTCTGTGTTGCGTATGGATATTATTATTTTAGACATAATTATGCCATTATTAAATGGTATGCAGGCCGCCAGGGAAATTCGGCAGAATGATACGGTGGTAAAGATTATATTTTTAACTTCATCGCCGGAATTTGCGTTGGAATCGTATGATGTTAAAGCACAGGGATATCTTTTAAAACCAGTAGATTGTGATAAATTAAACAATTTATTAGATGACTGCAGCAGACATTTTGAGGTAGAACCTAAGAATCTTGTATTGAAGACAGATTTTGGCTATCAGAAAATTTATTATCGTGATATTGAATATGTTGAGGCGCAGAACAAAAATGTTATATTTCATATGCGAAGTGGCAAGATAGTTAAATCAAAAGAACCATTGTATTCTTTTGAAAGTAAATTGAATGACAGCGAAGGATTTTTTAAATGTCATCGCAGTTATATAGTTTACATACCTAATGTTGACAATTTTAATATGTCTGAGATTAATACGAAATCCGGTGAACGTGTGCCTATTGCCAGAGGTTATGGAAAGACCTTTCAGGAAGCTTATTTTACTTATATGTTTCAGAGTTGAGAAAGGGGGATAAGGCATAAATGGATTCTGTTTTGGAATTAATGCATTATGGAACAATACTGATATTTGGTGTTTATCTTTCAGCAGCTTTTTTAGGTGTCTGGCTAAATCGCAGAAATATTTTGATATTACTTGTTTTTTGTGTAGTTTCAGGTGCAATTGATGCTGTTTCTAAAGTATTATTTGGAGCACAGATTGCAGCCAAATTGTATCCGTTGTTTACTCATGTGCCTTTAATTTTGTTTCTTATGTTTTTTTATAAATATAAACTAATTCCGACTATGACTTCTGTGTTTACGGCATATTTAAGCTGTCAGCTCAGTAAGTGGATGGGAATTTTGTTTCTGGCTTTTACAGGACTGGATGGTATTTACTATCTGGTTCGTGTTATTACAACTATTGTGGTGTTTATATGGCTTATTCATTATGTTGCACCTGCAATAGCGCAGTTATTGCAGAAACCGACAAAAGATGTCATGATTTTTGGTTTACTGCCATTTGCGTATTATTTTTATGATTATACGGTGACTGTTTATACAGAGTTGTTTTATTCCGGTGATAAAGTTATAACAGAACTATTGGGTTGTATGCTATATATTTTCTATGTGATATTTGTGCTTGTTTATTTTAAACAGTATGAAGAAAAGCGTGAAGCGCAGCAGCGCAATCAGTTTTTGGAAATGCAGAGAATCCAGTCGGAAAAAGATGTTGAAATGATGAAGCGTTCAGAATATTTAGTGGCTATTCTGCGCCATGACATGAGACATTTTTTGAACGATATCAATAATTTTATTAAAAATGAGGAATATGACAGGGCACAGTCATATATAAATGAAGTTATTACAAATGTAGACGAAACAGTTACGCAAAAATATTGCAGTAATAAAATCGTGAATCTTATACTATCTTCTTATGAAAATACAATAAGACAGAAAAAAATAGATTTTCAGTATTCCATAAAAATTCCAGACGAATTATCATTTTCAGACAGTGACATTTCATCTGTGCTTTCAAATGGTTTTGAAAATGCAATTAATGCGGTGTCATCTCTGGATACAGGCAAACGAAAAATAGAGCTTGATATGCACATGAATAATGACAAGCTTTTGATTTCCATAAAAAATACATACGATAAAAAACCAAATCTGGTTGATGGTGTACCTAAGACAGATGAAGAAGGGCATGGTTTTGGGACACGAAGTATCTGTTACATAACAGACAAACTCAAGGGGAAGTGTCAGTTTTTAATTGACGATGAATATTTTGTTTTGAGAATTATACTATAAATATAAATTGATGTCAGAGTCAAAAGGTAAAACAGTTGTTGACTTTTTAACCTGACAAACATTAAGATACCTCGCAGCATGCTGCGAGGTATTTTATCAGACGGTAACTGACCGTCAATATAGTTCAAAAGTGCTTTCATATCACTGCTTACATCATCTGCAGTGCCTTTGGTGTTTAAAATTATTTTGGTGGTTCCATCGACAAGCGGCAGAATTGAATAAACAGGTGGCTAAAAGGTCAAAAGACGCTTGTTTATATTGGCTTTTTGTGATAGACTAATTAATGGTGTATTGTGCCTTGATGAATGGCATTTTAATCCTATAATTTATGTTAGGAGAGGATTTCTTTGGATAAGTATGAATATCGTATCAAAGCGGAGCAGATAGTTAAGCTTGTTGGTAAAAGAGACTATACAAAAGCAGTAGAAATAGCAGATGAAATTGATTGGAACCGCGTCAAAAATGTACAGATGTTATGTACAGTAAGTGATGTCTATGAAAAGAATGAAAAGTACGAAGAAGCAAGAGAAATCTTGTTTTTAGCATATGACCGTTCACCGGCAGACAGAATGATTGTATATAAAATTGTTGAATTATCATTGGCAGTCGGTGATTTGAAAGAAGCCGTAAATTATTTCAGAGAGTATACCCAGCTTGCACCTAATGATACTAATATTTACATTTTAAAGTATAAACTGTATGTTGCGAATAATGCAAATATTGAGACATTGATTTCAGTATTGGAAGAGTTTAAAGAACAGGATTTTCATGAGGAGTGGGGACTCGAGCTTGCAAAATTATATGCACAGGGTGGATATATAGAGCAGTGTGTTGAATTGTGTGATGAAATTGATTTGTGGTTTAATGAAGGACCATATGTAATGCAGGCTTTGGAATTAAAACAGCAGTTTGAAGTTCTTACACAGGCTCAGCAGGAAAAACTCGACCAGGGTTATGCAATGATGCATGAGGCTGAGAATTTGAAAAAAATGGTAGAGCAGAATCCGCAGGAAGAACAGATAAATTCTACAGATGACGAAGATATCTTCTTTGCTGGCAATAAGGATGCTGCATTCCAGAAAGAGAATTCTGAAAATGATGAAAGTGAAATTTCGGCAGATGAAGATGAAGAAACTTATGAGTTGAAAGATGCTTCACAGTTAGAAGATGATTTGGCGGAAATGGAGTATTATCCTGACGATATGTCTGATGAAGACGAAGATAATATTGAAGAAGAGTCAAAAGAAAAGTCCCATTCAGGAAGTGTGTTTGCCAGACTTGGAAAGCTTGGAAAATTTTTAGTTGAACCGGTTTCTGATTTTGATATGGAAGATGAAAATTATGACGAGCCTGATGAACAGGGAAAATACGAAGATGTTCAGAATGCGCAGGCAGATGAAGAACCGGTGGACGGGACAGAACAGATTATTCATGATGAATCAGAAGACGAGACAGAACCAATTGATGATAAATCGGATGAAGAGCCTGAATCTGAAAATGATTATAAAGAGACAGAGAAATCAAAAGATGGATTTGATTTAAGCAGACTTGCAGCTGTTCAGGAAGCATATGAAGAAAATTATGAAAAAGAAGCTCCCGACATTATAGAAGAACCAGAAGAGAAAGAAGAACCTGAACAGGAAATTTCAAATCAGAATATTTCAGAGGAAAATGTTGAAGAACAGCAGAATGAAGAGCCATTATTATCTAAACATGATACAAAACCGTTTGACAGACGGGTAATTAAGAAAAAGATTGATAAGGCTCAATATGAAAAAAATATAGAAGGTGCACTTCGTAAGCTTGATAAAGTAGTGAATGGAAAGATGGACGAAAATGAATTTCGTGAAGAAATCCAGTCGACAAATCTTGATGAAGAGAATGAAGAAGCAGAATCAACATTGTTGGATAAGCAAAAGATAGAAAATCAGGTGTCAGATGATTTAAACAGAACTCAGGACGAAGCTGTATCTGTCTGGAATGGTGTAAGTCGTTATGATACAATGAATCTGCAGAAAGAGCTGGCTAAAAGTATACAGAAATTACTTGATGCTACAGAAATGGACGATGTAGATTCAACATTGGAAGATGTCAAGAAACTTGTTGAAGACAGTAACATTCCTGAACTTACTGAAACCATGCGTTTTCGTACAATAAAGGCAGGAATGCTAAATGACTGGGCTAAAAATCAGGCAGAGAGATTAAATAAAGAGCCTGATATAGAAGTATCAATTGAACATAAACGAAACAATATAAAACATGACAAGCCTGTAGAACACAAGCGAAAATTCCCATATAGAAAAACAGAAGTAGAAGTTATTCCTTCAATCAAGCTAAAACCTACCAAAGAGGATAGAAAGAGAAAATTAGAGCAGATTCTTGTGCAGGAAGATGATGGTCAGATTGGACTTATAATGCCTCAGGAGGAAATGGTTGAAAAACAGATAACAGGTCAGCTTAATATAGAAGATATTCTAAAAGAATGGGATCGTCAGAAAAATGATGAAGAGAATCAGCGCGAAAAGAAAAAATTAGAAGAAGCAAGAAAGAAAGCTTTAACCGAGACAAGAGAATTTATGTCACAGGTAATGGATTTGCTTGCTCAATGTCTGCCAAAATGTGCTGAATCTGATAGTCCGTCTCTTGCACTGAGCATACAGTTGAATAAAGTAAGACAGGCACTTAACTCAACACAGGATTTATCAGAAATATCCAAGCTCAATGCTGAACTGGCTGATATATTAGATAAAATATGTCCATTACCACAGATAAAAGAGGTAACAGAGACAGGAGCTATGGAAGAATCAGCAGAAGAAAGTGATTCACAAGAAGAAATACAAGAACAGCCGGAAGAAACTGCTTCAGAGGAAATAGAAGAAGCAGAAGAAAGTGTTTCAGAGATAATAGAAGAACCTGTAGAAGAAAGTGTTCCAGAAGAAATAGAAAAACCTGCAGTAGATGATGTTTTTGAAGCAGAGACTGAGAAAGAGCCGGAGGAAAAAAATTCACAAGAGCAGATTGAAAGTATTCTGGAAGAAGAAATAGAAGAAGCAACCCGGGAAAGTGCACCAGAAGAAGAAATAGAAGAAGTGACCCAGGAAAGTGCACCGGAAGAAGAAACAGAAGAAGTAACACAGGAAAGTGCACCGGAA